>SKLO01000090.1 GCA_007123195.1 Verrucomicrobiales bacterium
ACGGACCATGATGCCATTGGCGCTGACGGTGCCGGAGACATCGATGGGCAGCACTCCGACGCCGTCGCTGCCGGCGCTGAAGATCGCCTGGTTGCCACCGGCCCAGGCCTGGGTGGCCACGGTGCCGGCGCTGCTGGTGGACCAGTTGGTGCCGGTGTTCCAATCGCCGCCGGCGTTGCCGGAGCCGGGCGTGGCGCCGTTGGTGTCCCAGTAAAGCTGGGCGCCGGCGCTCGTGATCGGACCGCAGGCGAGCACAGTGAGCAGAAAGAACTTGACGGCAGCGGCGGCGGCCGGCCCGGGGGATGCGGATGCGTTGTGCATGGGTTGAAAGCGGTTTGGTGTGATGGTGGCGCGGCGACGGAGAGAACGCAACTCAATTGCCAAGGTAAATCCCATGGCGGCAGCCGGTTTGTGTCGACTCGTTGACGTGCTTCCACCATGCACGGAATCCGCCCGACCGTCCACGAAAAATGTTCCATTGAACAGCTTGATCCCCGCCGATTCCGTCACAGGCTCCCGCCACTTCCAGGCGTCATCGGGGAAAGGCGCAACCCGGCACCGATGACCCGGGCCTGGAATCAGCGGCAATTTCCAATGAACCCCGGGGATTCCCGACCCGGAACCAACTTGATCCCCACGGCCTTCGCAGGTTGAAGGCGCTTTTGGAGATCGGTTGGCGCATCAAGCGGGAGACGGGCGGGTCGCACAGGGTTTTGGATCGTGACGGCTGGCCGGATTTTATCTACGCATTTCACGATGGCACGGAGCTAGTGTGGTGATCGCGAAATCCCTAGGTCCGAAGATGCTTGCGCGGATCGCGAAGCACACAGGCCTGTCGCCATCCGACCTCTGGACCAGCGCCATAGGGAAGGCGCGGCGCGGCAGGCGATGCCGCACCAAATCGCCCGCCCCCCCGTCCGCGTCAGCGCGGCAGGCCGGGGCTGCGCCACCCAGGCAGCGCCAGCCGCCGGCCCGCCCATCAGCAACCTTGCCCGCACCCGTCGCCTGGCCGCAGCCAATGACCAGCCACCGACACGCGCACAGCGCCCAAGTTGGCGCGGACAATCCTGTCTGCGAGCCAATGCACAGGGGCATGTTCCGGCCATTCCCCGGACCGTCCGCTCTGGCGCTGCCAGCGCCATTCATTGTCATTATCGACGCCGGCCACCGGCCAACAGCGGCGGGACGCCGCTGCCACTGTGCATTCGCCTCGCACGCGCAATGCGTCCGCGGGCACCCCGCGGGGGAAGGGCGAGGCGTGTCGCCGAGCCGCGCGGGCCGGGTGATCTCGTTTCGCCCACAAGCGCGGCGGGCGATGCCGCGCCACATCACCCGGCCGCCCGTCCGGGTCAGCGCGGCAGGCCGGGGATGCCACCGCCCATTCCACCGCCCATGCCGCCGCCGAGCTGTTTCATCAACTGGCGCATCTTGCCCTTGCTCTTCATCATCTTGCGCATCTGGTTGAACTGCTTGAGGAACTGGTTGACGCTGGCGACCGAGTTGCCGCTGCCGCGGGCGATGCGGGCGCGGCGGCGGCCGTTGAGCAGTTCGGGCCGGCGGCGCTCGTCGGGCGTCATCGACAGCACGATGGCCTCGATGCGTTTCATGCGGTTCTCGTCGATGTCGCCCGGCTTGAGCTTGTTCATGCCGGGGATCATGCCCATCAGGCCCTCCAGCGGGCCGAGCTTGCGCATGAACTTCATCTGCTCAAGGAAGTCGTTGAAATCAAACCGCGCGCTCTTGAACCGGGTGGCCATGCGTTCGGCCTCGTCCTGATCGATCGCCTCGGCGGCCTTCTCCACCAGGCTGACCACGTCGCCCATGCCGAGAATGCGGTTGGCCATGCGGTCGGGAACGAACGCCTCGAGCTGATCGACCTTCTCGCCGCTGCCGATGAACTTGATCGGCCGGCCGGTGACCTGGCGCATGGACAGGGCGGCGCCGCCGCGGGCATCGCCGTCGAGCTTGGTGAGGATCAGGCCGCTGAGTTGCACCGCCTCATCGAACCGGGTGGCCACGGCGACCGCCTGCTGACCGGTGGCGGCGTCGGCCACCAGCAGGGTCTCGCGGGGCTGCACCGCGTCGCGGGTGCGCACCAGTTCGTCGATCAGGCCGTCGTCGACCTCCTGGCGGCCGGCGGTGTCGAAGATCGCCACGGTGGCGTTCTGCTGCTCGATCCACGGCAGGCTGTCGCGCACCACCTTGACCGGGTCCTTGCTGCCGGGCGCCGGTTTGTAGACCGGCACATCGATTTCCGCCGCCAGTGTGGCCAGCTGTTCGATGGCGGCCGGGCGGAACAGGTCGCAGGCGATCAGCACCGGCCGCCGGCCCTGGCGTTTCAACCACAATGCCAGCTTGGCCGAGGTGGTGGTCTTGCCGGCGCCGTTGAGGCCCACGATCAGGATGCGGGCCGGCGGGTTGAGGTCGAGCTGGGCGGCCTCGCCGCCGAACAGTTCGGTCAGCTCGTCGTGAAAGATCTTCACGATCTGCTGGCCGGGCGTGATGCTCTTGACCACCTCGACGCCCAGTGCCTTTTCCTTGACCGAGGCGATGAATTCGCGCGCGACCTTGAAATCGACGTCGGCTTCAAGCAGCGCCATGCGCACCTCGCGCAGGGCGTCGTTGATGTTCTTTTCACTGATCTTGCCGAGGCCCCGCAGTTTGCGGAACACCCCTTCCAGATTTTCGCTGAGTTGGGAAAACATAGGACAATGGACGGGCCCGGCGGGATGCCGGGCCGGACTGAAATGGTCGTGGTTGAATGCTCTCGAGCGGTGGCGCCAGCGGCGGCCGCCGCGGGCTCGTCCCCGGCCGCGGGCGCCGGAACGGCCGGCGGCAGGTCAGCCGCCGGACACCGCGGCTGCAGCGGGCGATGGATCGGCTTCGCCACCGGAGTCCTCGCGCTCCCGGGCCATCGGCGAAACGCCGTCGTCCCCCAGGTAGAGCGGGTAGGGATCGACCCGGAACCGCCAGGCCACGTTCTCGCGCTGGCCGTTGCGTTCAAAGCCGAGCACCACCCGGCAATCGGCGTTGCGCAGCTTGTAGGGCATTTGGAACCAGGCCTTGCGCCCTGCGTCGTCGACCTGCAAGGGCACCGGCCCCAGCCCGGTGACGCTCATGCGCAAGGACTCGGGCTCGACGTCGGTGAACTCGGAGAAATCCACTTCGATGCGCGGCATGCGCTCGCCGATCAGGCTGTCGGGCTCCGGCCATACCCGGATCCGCGGCTCGGGCGGGCTGTCGGCCTGGTCGGCGGGTTGGGCCTCATCGCCGATGCCGGCCACCATCTCGCTGGCGACCAGCGCGCCGCGACCGCGGAAGGTGGTGGCCAGCTCGAAGTTGCCGTCGTGGTTGCCGTGGATGATGAAGCGGCCCAGTTCGCCGGCCGGGGTGTCCCACGAGACCTTGGAGCCGTTGACGGTGAACAAGGCCTCATAGCCCAGTTCGAGGCCCATCTCGGCGATGGCGTTGTTGTAGCTGCCGAAGGGATAGGCGAAGGTGCGGATCCCGACGCCCAGTCGCTCTTCCAGCCATTCCTTGGACCCGAGCAGTTCATCGCGCAGCCACTGCTGGTAGGCTTCCTCGGAGCGGTTGCCGCGCCGGGTCATGGCGGCGTGGGAGATGCTGTGGCTGCCGATCTCGGCCCCGGCCTCGATGAGTTCCCGGATCTGGTCGAACTTCATCGAGCGACCGCCGATGTTGACGTAGTTGGTGTAAAGGAAGCAGGTGAACGGGAAGCCGAACTCCTGCAGCACCGGCAGGGCGTAGGTGTGGGTGCCGAGCCAGCCGTCGTCAATGGTAATCAGGATGCTGTAGTCGGGGATGTTGGCCTCGCCGCGGCGCCAGGCCAGGAACTCCTCCATGCTGATCACCGGCAGTTCGGCGTCGTTGATGGCCTGCATCTGGGCGCGGAACTTGTCCACTGGGATGATCATGTCGGTGGCGCGGGACTCGCTGAAGTCGTGGTAACCGAGAATCGACACCTGGGCTCCCTGGTTGAGCTGGAACGGGGGCTCCTCGTCCGGTTCCTCCTCGGGCGGCGCGTAGAGATCCGGATCCTCCAGCGCGGCGTTCATCGCCAGTTCCTCCTCGGTCAGTTCGCGCACCCCGAGCTGGCTGGGGTCGACCTGCGGCTCGCTGCAACCACCGAGGGCGAGCCATGCCAGCACGGCGACCAGAGCGCCAAGTCGCGGAGCAAAGCCTACCCGGCCACAGCCGCGGCGACGCCCCGGCCGGCTGGCGGCCGGGGGATTGGCGCATCGGGGGCTGCAGGTGGATGACATGGCACCACAGTAGCCGAACCGGGACGGATGGCAACGATTCGCCATCCGCCGGCCGGGGTCTGCGTCTCCGGCAATTTGCGGCTTGCCACCCGGTCGCCCGACCTGATAGGCTCGATCCATGAACGATGCCAGCCCCACCCACCGCCCGTCCCGCGCCCGCTCCACCCGCCCCCGTCAGGGAGTCGCCGCCACCGCGGCCGAGCACGAGGGGCTGAATGTCTCGTCCCTGATCGACGTGGCCTTCCTGTTGCTGATCTTTTTCCTGGTGACCTCGACCCTGCGCGCCACCGAGGCCGACCTGACCACCAGGTTGCCGACCGGCGAGGAAGGCGCTGCCGAGCCGACCCTGGCGGTGGTCGTGAGTGTGCGGGCGGACGGCGCGGTGCTGTGGGGCGACGAGCTGGCAAGCGGTCCGGATGACCGGCACATGGGCGGCTTCCGCGGCCGGCTGAGCGACCACATTGAAGTGGCGGCGGCGATGCAACAACGCCCGGTGTTTGTGCTCGACGTCGACGAGGAGGCCCTGCACCAGCGGCTGGTCGACGTGCTCAACGCGTTCGCCCACGAGCAGGTGACGGATCTGGTGATGCGCCAGGATTGAGCGCGAAGCGTCCCGGGATTGTCACCCCGCGGGGTAGGGCGAGGCGTCCCTGCCGAGCCGCGCGGGCCGAAGGATTTTCTTTCGTCCCACTGCCCGGCATACCGAACCGACCGCGCGTTGCCCGCGAGAGGCCGGAGTGTCCCCAGGCCGCGAACCCGCCGTTGCCCCATCTCCACGCCGGTCAGGCGGGCAGGAGCGCCCGCCCTCCATGGGGCTGCGCGCCGGCCGTCGGCATGGTCCTGGCTGCGGGGGTGCGGAACCGGCACCGGCGGCGCTCAGGGCCGACAAGGTCCCAGCAGCCGGGATGCCCCTGAGCGGCCGTCGCGTCCAGCCGCCGGATGTCAATCCAGCCTTCGGCTCAGTTGGCCTCCAGCACCCGGTTCCACTGCTCGATCCGCTCCTTCATCTTCTCGAACAGGGCGTCGGTGGAGTCGTGGATGGTGATCGACTCGATCTTGTCGCCCTGGGCGATGCTGTCGACCACGTCCTGGCCGCGGGTGACCTCGCCGAACACGGTGTGACGGTTGTTCAGGTGCGGGGTCGGGCCGTGGGTGATGAAGAACTGGCTGCCGTTGGTGCCGGGGCCGGCGTTGGCCATCGACAGGATGCCCGGCTTGTCGTGCCGCAGCTGCGGATCGAACTCGTCCTCGAAGCGGTAACCGGGGCCACCGCGGCCGGTGCCGGTGGGATCGCCGCCCTGGATCATGAAGTCGGCAATGACCCGGTGGAAGCTGATGTCGTCGTAAAATCCGCGCGCGGCCAGATTGAGAAAGCTGGCGCAGGTAACCGGGGTCTTGGCGGCGAACAGGGTGACGTCGATGTCGCCCTTGTTGGTTTTGATGGTGATCTTGATGTCGGACACGTCTTCTTCGGCTTGGATCGGGTTGATCAGCAATGCGGCGGTCAGAATTCCTGCCAGCATCAGGGTCTTGGAGAATTTCAGGGCCATTGCGTTGGTTGCGGATGTGGTTCGGGACCGGTTCGGGCGGATTGCGGTGCCGTGGGCGCCGCGCCTGTCAGGTCGGAGGGACCGTTAAGCAGGCTGGCGTCGCGAGTCAAGCCCGGCTTCATGACTCCCCTCCCGAGCGGCGAAAATGTTCGCATCACCTCAGGATTGGCCGACCGATTCTCCGCGACCATCCACAGGGGGATGCCGGCGGGTTCGCGGCCTGCGGGGGCTTTGGCTTTCCGCGGGCAAGGCGCGGGCGGTTTGGTGTGCGGGGCGGTGGGGGAAAGGAGGTCATCCGGCCTGCGCGGCTCGGCAGGGACGCCTCGCCCTACCCCGCGGATTGCCATCCCGCGGGACGCTTCGCGCCGGCAAGGCGGACGAGGAGCGGGTCATGAAAGAGCCAAGCGGCCCTTTGCAATGCATCAAGGGCCCCCTGTTTGGTATGGATATTCCGGCACCAGCACACTAGTGTGGTGATCGGCAAATATCTGGATAAAACAATTGTCCAAAATTGGGAGTTTCCTCGCTTCGCTCGTTCAGCTTGCGAGTTCCGCGGGCCTCTTTTCCAACTTCTGCGTTGC
>SKLO01000575.1 GCA_007123195.1 Verrucomicrobiales bacterium
AACGCAGCGGATTCGGGCTGACGAGGACGCCGGAGAACGGGGAAAGAGACGAGCAGGGGACTTCATGTCGGATGTCTGTTGCCGAAGGTCAGGGGATTGGCGGTCACGGGCAGGGGCTCAAGCCGCGATCCACCGTCACGCCCCGGATCGCCGCCGTCAAGGGTGCAGCAAATGGGCGGCAGCCCCGTAGGTTGAATTGGCGCAATTCGACCTCCTGTGCGTGGTGCGCACAGGCCGGTGCCGGGACCACGCGGAGGGTTCATTCGCAGCGGGCGAAAGCAGCCGCGAAGGAAGGAGGCGCAGGGGCCGAAACGACGCGTCCCGGCACCCGAAAGCCCCCTCGTGCTGGTCTCAGCGAGCCGTCCGTCGCCGCAGCCACTCCAGCGCCTGCCGCCGATCGCTGAGCTGCCCCTCCAGCTGCAAATTCTGTGCCTCCTCCAGCACCCCCTTGAACTCAGGCCCGGGCTTCCACCCGAGCGCAATCAAATCGTGACCGCTCACCAGGGGTGGGGGAACCAACGGCTCGGACTCGAACTCGTGCCGCCGCCGCCTCAGGAAGTCCAGGTTGTCGAGCTTGCCATGGCTGCTCTCGCAGTCCACCCGGTGCAGCTCGCATTCCTGCTCGAAGGTCGGTTCGGCCATGAACCGCTTCAGCCGCGACGTGCGCATCTGCTGCACGTGCATGAACTGCATGTGCCGGCCGACCATCGTCACCACCGCCTCGATCACCCTGTTGGGGTAGCGCAACCGGATCAGGATCCCACGGGCCATTTCGGCACCCACAGCATCGTGCCCGTTGAAGCGGATGCGCCCGTCATCGTCCACGGTCTGCGTCACCGGCTTGCCGATGTCGTGCAGCAACACCGCCCAGACCAGCTCCAGCGGGGCCTCGTCCGCCAGCCCCTCCAGCATGATCATGGTGTGCACGAACACATCGCCCTCAGGGTGGAACTGCGGCGGCTGCTCGCAACCACGCAGCGCCAGCAGCTCGGGCAACACCACTTCAGCCAGCCCGCTGTCGACCAGCATTTCCACCGCCCGACGCCGCCCGGGCACGGTCAGCATCCGGCTCAACTCGTCACGGATCCGCTCGGGACTGATGCCGGCAATGCGCGGCGCCATGCCTTGCAGCGCCCGCCACGTGCCCGGCCCGATCTCAAACCCCAGACTGGAGGCAAACCGCAACGCCCGCAGCATGCGCAGGTAGTCCTCGCCAAACCGCTGCGACGGGTCGCCAATCGCGCGGATCCGCCCGGCCGCGAGATCGCGCTCGCCATCGACATGGTCAATCACCTCACCGGTCGCCGGATTCAGAAACAACCCGTTGATGGTGAAATCACGCCGCGCGGCGTCCTCGCGGGCAGTGGCGTAAACCACATGGGTCGGTCGGCGGCCGTCCTCATAGGGGCCGTCGCGCCTAAAGGTGGCCACCTCGACGTCGAGCCCGCGGATCCGCACCAGCACCACGCCGAAATGCGCGCCCACCGCCCGGGTCTTGGGGAACAAGGCCTGCACCTCCTCGGGCGTGGCCGCGGTCGCGATGTCGAAATCCTTGGGCTCCCGATCAAGCCGGATGTCGCGCACACAACCGCCGGCGAACAGCGCCAGGTGGCCGGCCCCGTTGAGGCGGTCGGCCACTTCGCGTGAAACGTGGTAGTGGGCCTTGGCCGCGCGCGACCAGCGCCGCATCGGCAGTCGCACCCGGCCCGCATCATCGCCGGCAGGCTCCGCGTCGGCGCGGCCGGCGTCGGCCTCGACAGGGGGGCACTCATGGCGCTCATGGGCGTCAGGAATAGGTTCCGGATCAGGCACGGTGGTTCAAAAGTCTGGGCCTCGGCCGGGCTGGCGGCAGCGGGCCGCCGCCCGGACCAATCAAGACCGTCCAGCGCTCGGCTGGACAGCAAACCCGAACCATGCCATCAATCGGGCCGGGTTCCAAGGGACCGTTGACCACGATCGGGTGGTTGTATCTCCGTTTCCAAGTTCATGGACCGAGAATTCTTTTTCCAAACCGGCCTGCTCATGGCCATGGTGTGGCTGGGCGCCTGCGTCGGCTCGTTCCTCAACGTGGTCATCTACCGCATGCCGCGGGGGCTTTCAGTCAATCACCCCAAACGCTCGTTCTGCCCGCACTGCGAACGGCAGATTCCCTGGTGGCGCAACCTGCCAATGATCAGCTGGCTGTGGCTGCGGGGCCGCTGCGCCGACTGCGGAGCCCCAATCCCGTTCCGCTACTGGCTGGTCGAGGCCACCACGGCACTGCTGTTTCTCGGCGTCTGGCTGCGGTTTGGCTGGCCGGAATCGATGGTGCTGTTCGTTCTGGTGGCGGTGCTGGTGGCGGCGTCGTTCATCGACCTCGATTTTTTCATCATCCCGCATGAACTGAACGTGACCGGCGCCGTCGCCGGGCTGCTCGGCAGCGCGCTGATGCCGCAGCTGATGGGCGAAACCGTCTGGTGGCGCGGCCTGATGTGGTCGGCCATCGGCGGCGCGGCCGGGCTGGCGTTGCTGTGGTCGGTGGTCGAACTCGGCAAGCTCGCATTCGGCCGCCGCAAGGTCACCGCCCAAGGCAACCAGCCGTGGAAAATCCACCAGCCAGACGACAACGAGCCGCCGGTATTCGAGTGGGGCGAGGAACAGCATTCCTGGTGGGATCTGTTCGCCCGCAAGACCGACCGTCTGGTGGTGAAGCTGACCGGCGGGCGGCTGCGGCTGGACGGACGCGAGGTCGAGGCCACCGAACTGGTGGTCTATCAGGACCGGATCCGGTGGAGCCACGACCCCGGCGGCGGGGCGGGCGAGGCCAGGCTGGAGGACCTGCTGCAACTGGAAGGGGAATCCGATCAGGTGGTGATCCCGCGCGAGGCCATGGGCCTGGGGGACGTGTTCTTCCTCGGCATGATGGGCACGATCCTGGGGTGGCAGGCGATTCTGTTCATCGTGTTCGCGGCCTCGATCGCGGGTTCGGCGCTGGCGGTGGCGCCGCGGCTGCTCGGCCGCCAGTCCTGGGCGGCGCGCATTCCGTTCGGACCCTACCTGGCGTTTGGCGCTTTGGTGTGGGTGTTCACCGGACCGGAGGTGGTTGACTGGTATTTGACCATCGGCGGCTGGCGCGAAGTCTGGTGATCCCAACGTCCGCAAATGGCGCATGTTCACCCCCGTGGACCCGCTCCGGCGCGACAAACCGATCGTTTTGATAACTACACACAATGTATGTAATGCAAAGCCAACCAATCCGCAGTCACACACGCCCCGGCGCCGGTTCGGTGCCAATCCCTCCCTGATCCCGCCGCCCAACACCCGCTGACGGCTGAAGCCCTGACCGATCCGCGCCCCCACTCAAACCCGCCCCGTTACCATCCGCCCCCCAAACCGCCGCAGATCCCACCACGGCACCCGCCACTCCACGACTCCACCTCACCACGGTCGCGCGAGCGCAGCGACCGTAGGTTGAATTGCTGCAATTCGACCGGGGTGCGGGCCGATCGTTCCCCACGCCCCCTTCCTTCACGGCCTCTTTCACCCCGGGCGAATGAAACCAGCGAGTGGCCCCGGCACCCGCCTGTGCGCACCACGCACAGCATGGTCGAATTGCACCCAACGCCTGTCCGCTTGTGCTCCTTTCCGGACCCTCAGGCATTCACGCCCACCACGTCACCCCCAAACACCACCATCCACTCACGGCGCCTCACTGTCATGCTCCTTTAGCCAGGCCTGACGCAGCTCCAGATTCTTCCGGAGGTTCTCAATGTAGGCCCGTCCCTCGGCAAACTGGTCGTAGGCCCGGAACAATCTCGCCACATCCTCCCTCAGATCCCGCCTGGCATCCTCCAACAGCCGCCCGATGTCATGCACCTGGCCACGGCCGATCGCCTCGCCGCCAGCGGCGGTCGAGGTGGTCAACAACCTGATCTGGGAGTCCAAATGATCCTGATGCGCGTCGAACTGGCCCAACTCCCGCTCATACAACGCCCTCTCGGAGTCAGGCAGGTTGCGGTTCGCAAGCATGTCCTCGTGGGAACGGCGGCGCCGGTCGAGACGCTCCACCTCCGCGCGCAAATCGTTGAGGGTCTGCCGCCTGATCTGATCGGAAGCACTGGTGTCGCGGCGGTTCTGGCGCCACTCGTCGGAAATCCGCAGGTTCTCCCGGTAATAACCGCTCCAGTAGGTCGAACCTTGGGAAGTCTCGAATTTCTCCACATCCCTGTGGGTGGGAATCGATCTGGCCAACGTCACGATCTGTTCCACCCGGGTGATGATGCGCTCGTCAAACCGGTCGAGATCCTCAAGCGCATGCTCGTCCCGGCCGGTACGCACCCGCTCGGCCACCTCACGCTGCTTCCGGCTGTAGAGTTCAATGCCCCGCTGCAGCCCCTCGATCGCCTCCCGCTTGAGACCTGTCACCCCCACGCGCGAATCTTGTGAGTCGCGCAAACCCGCCAGCAGCGTCACAATCTCATCCACCCGCTTCTCAATCCGCGAGTCAAGCTCGATGATGTCCCTGCCCCACTCCGCCAACCGGTCCTCGCGCTGGGCAATGTGACTCTCAAGGTTGGCCACCGATTCCCTGCGGGCCTCCATGTCCATTTCAGGCGCGACTTGCTCACCCCCCGCCTCGCCGGGCGAACTCCCGGGTGTCTGGGCTGCCACCGGAAACACGGGCGCAAAGGCAAGAGCCACAGCAAGCAGGAATCGTCTTGACATGACCAGAAAATAACCGGCACTGCCTGCGCTGACAACCAGAAGTTTCACCCGGAAACCCGTCGCCGGGAATCCCCCTTGCCGCTGCCCCACGATGCCCGCAGACTGACGGGCCCGCTCCCATGCAACCCGACCAAATCGAACACCTCAGGGATCCAACCGCCTACCCCGGCCACCACCACGGTTCGGTCACGATCATCCAAACCCACCTGTCGGTGGTCTGTCTGCTCGGCGACCACGCCTGGAAACTCAAAAAATCAATCCGCCTGCCGTTCGCCGACTTCTCCTCGCTTGATCAACGCCGCCATTTCTGCCTCGAAGAACTCCGGCTCAACCGACGGCTCTGCCCCGACACCTACCTCGACGTCGTGCCGCTGCGCCAGCAGCCCGACGGGAAGCCAAGCTTCCACCCCGATGCCAGCGGCAAGATCGTCGACTACGCCGTGCGCATGCGCCGGCTGCCGGCCGACCGCATGCTCGACGTTCTGCTGGCCCGCGATGAGGTCGATCCCGCCGCCATCGATGCCATCGCCCACCGCATGACCCGGTTCCACGCCGGCGCCGATCGCAGCCCCGAAACGCTGGCGCACGGCGATCCCGACCACCTCCGCCGGTTCGCCCTGGCCAATTTCGATGAAACCCGCCCGCTGGCCGGCGAGCACCCCGACGCGCTGTTCCACCCGCGACTCCACGCCGCCCTGCAGGCGCAGACCCGGGCCGACTTCACCCGCCACCTCCCCACCCTCCGGGCCCGCCACCAGTCTGGTCACGTGGTCGACGGCCACGGCGACCTGCATGCGCGCAACATCTGCCTCACCGATCCCCCGGCGATCTACGATTGCATCGAGTTCGAGCCCGCGTTCCGCTGCGGCGACGTCGCCACCGAACACGCGTTCATGGCCATGGACCTGCGCTTCCGCGGCCACCCGGAACTTGGCAATGGCTACCTGGACGCGGTCGTGGCCGGCAGCGGAGACCCGGAAATCCGGGACCTGATGCCCGCCCTCGTGCGCTACCGGGCCATGGTCCGGGCCAAGGTGTCGGCCATTGCGGCCACCGAACCCGAACTGGCGCCCGCGGCGCGATCCGAGGCCGCCGGAGCGTCCCGGCGCTACCTGAGGCTCGCCGCCGCCACCGCCATCGAGGAGCACCAACCCTGGTGGCTCATGCTGTGCGGCCTGCCGGGCTCCGGCAAATCGAGCATCGCCAAGGCCCTGGCGAGCGCCTCCGGCGGAGCCTGGCCGGTGTTGTCCAGCGACCGCATCCGCAAGCAACTGGCGGGCATCCCCTCCACCACCAGGCTTCCCGGCGAGTTCTACCATCCGGATTTCTCCCGCCGCACCTACGCGGAACTGCGAAAGGAGGCCACCGCCGCCACCAGCCGCCACAGGGTCGTGATCCTCGACGCCAACTTCCGCGGTCGCGCCGAGCGCCAGCGCGCCCACCAGGCTGCTGGCGCCGCCGGTGCCAGGCTGGCAATCCTCCAGATCGACGCCCCCGCCTCCGTGATCATGGCGCGCCTCGACCGCCGCGGAACCGATCCACAGTCGGAGAGCGACGCCAATGCCGGGGTCTACCGGCAGTTGGTCGCCGAGTTCGAGCCACCCCACCCCCGCGAGGCGGACCTTCTGCTGACCGCGTCGGGAGACGCGCCCCCGGATCGCATCACCGACGACATCCTC
>SKLO01000615.1 GCA_007123195.1 Verrucomicrobiales bacterium
GCCTCCCCGAACGCAAAGCGCCGCTCCACCACCCGGCTGATGCAATGGTAAACGGCCGGTTTGTCCGGTGAACCCTCCCTGCTCGCCGGCCACGCCAGCCATCTGGAACGTCTCATGCCCCATGCTACCACCCCCACCACACCCCGCAAGCACAATCGCATACAAAGTGTCTGACACTTTGTATGATGTGCCCGCGCGATGAACCCGGGACGGGGCTGCCTCTTCAGCCGGTGCGCAGCAGGACGCGCAGGTTGTGACCGATCAGGATGGCGGCCTTGCGGAACGGGCTGAGAGAGTAGCGGCGGTCGAACACCCGGTAGTGGTCGGCCCGCATGTGGACCAGCACCTCCTGGTAGATCTGGGCCATCATTTCAGCCGCCAACATGCTGGGCCGGTCAGCTTCGGGCAGGTGCGCCAACGCGATCTCATGGCACTTCATGGCCCGGCGCCACTGCTGGTCCATCACCGCCCGGAACCGGTCGTCATGCACCCTGGCCCTGAGGTCTTCGAGCCGGTAGCCATGCTCCTCAAGGTCGGCCAGCGGCAGGTAGACGCGTCCCTGCTCGAGGTCACTGCCGACGTCACGCATGATGTTGGTGATCTGCAGGGCGTAGCCGAGTTGTTTGGCGTAGGTGCGGCAGGCAGGGTCGCGGTAGCCGAACACTTCGATGCTGAGCAGCCCGACCGCCGAAGCGACCCGGTAGCAGTAGCCGCGGAGTTCCTCCCAGTCGCGGTAGAGACGCGGCTCCAGATCCATCCTCATGCCGTCGATTACCTCGACAAAGAGGGAGCGATCGATCGGGTATCGGGCCGGCAGGACGGCCAGTTCGCGTGCGAGGATCAGGTCGGACTCGATGGCGGCCGGGTCCAATGTGTCGACTTCCGCGGCAGCGGGCGGCGCCGGGTCGGAGGATTCCGACTCCACCCAGCTTTGCCACAGGTCCAGCCGTCGCCGCTTGTGGTCGAGGTCGAGATCCGGGTCGTCGGCGATGTCATCGACCACGCGGCAGAAGGCATACAGGGTGACCATGTCGCGTCGCCGCTGGCGGGGCAGACACGCCAGGGCAAAGGCGAGATTGGACCGGCTTTTGCGGGTAATCTCGCGGGAACGTGGTGTGGCAGGCGCGGGCATTCGGACAGAGGCTCGGGCGGGAATTTCGAGGTGGTTTACAGCGGTCGGCCGGCGATCGGGGTGGCCCATTCATCGAGCCAGCCGTCGTCATAGATCAGAATCGTCCAGGCGACAACCAACCAGGTGCCGGTGATGACGCCGGCGGTGGTCTGGATCGCGACCCAGGGCCACAGGGTTTCGCCGCCGACGTAGGCGTGGAGGAAACCCACGCCCACCTGCAGGTAGAGGATGACCAGACTGCCACCGACGATGAACCAGCCGCAGGACAGCGGTCGGCGCAGCCACCACTCGAGCGCGAGGGCGCCGGCGTGACCGAAGCGCAGCGGGCAGCCGGCGAGGATGATCGGCAGGGCCAGCAGCAGTGACAGGAAAACCGGCGACAGCACGCCGTGCAGCCAGGTGGAGACCAAACCGTTGGACGGCAGCCAGTGGATGGCCAGGTTCAGTTGGGCGTAGATCCAGGCCAGCGGGAACAGCCGCGGCCACTGCCGCACCGCGCGCAGCCACAGGCTGAGCTGGCCAAGCCCGGTGGGAACGTCGTCGCGCCAGTCCTGCACCAGCACCACGAGGGCCGCCAGGATCAAGGTGGCGCCGTGGGCGTGGCCGAGCATTAGCATCGCTTCGACCGGCAGCTGCCAGGAGGTCGGCAGCCAGCCGGGGGCCCATTGTTCGGCCCACAGCACCCCTGCGGCGGCGACGTAGGCCGGAGCCAACACCAGCAGGTAGCCTTGAACCGCGCGCCAGCGCAGGCGCGTGCGCGACTCGTAGGAGGCCTCGATGCGGGCGTTGAAGGCGTTGAGCCAGAGCAGCAGCGCTCCGATGACGAAAGCCGGCGCGCCCAGCAGTGGCTGGTGCATGATGGCCAGGGTCCGGCTTACGGCGAGGCCGAGGTTGCCGACCATGGTCTCCTGCCAGAGCGGATCGCCCCACACGGTGGCGCCGCCGGCGAGGGCGATCACGACCGGGATGAACCAGGTCATGGGCCGGCGCCAGAGCAGGGCGGCGGCGTCCCACAGGGCGCTGGCGACCGGCGCGAGCCGCAGGCAGATCCACAGGCTGACAAGGCCGCCCCCCAGCCACCAGCTGACGCTCTGCCAATCCGGCTCCGCAGCCGCCCGCGCCACCGCCTCGGCGGCGGCGGTCTCGCCGGGGGCGGGCCCCATGACGAGGTCGGTCGCCCACACGACGATCGTGCTGGCCAGGAGATCAACCGGTGCCGCCATCGTGTTTGCTCCGTGCCGTTGGCCGGCCGCGGCCCCGCGCCCGGCCGGACCGGGACCGTCGGCACGCAGCCGCCGCGGCTTTACTCGATCCTCCCCCAGTGGTCGGTGAACGGCAGGTAAACCATCCAGGCGGGTCCCACCAGGTTGGGTTCGGGCACCGGTCCCCACATGCGGCTGTCCGAGCTGTTGCCGCTGTTGTCGCCGAGGGCGAAGTAATCCTCGGGACCAAGGCGGATCTCGTTGAGGCGGAAGTGGCCGAGGCCGGATGGCCGGCCGCCGACATTGCGATAGCCGCCGTAGCCGTCGCCGCGCATGACCCTGACAAGGCCCGGTTCCCTGGCCACCTCGCCATCGATCAGCAGCAGCGGTTCCTCGATCCTCAAATTGTCACCGGGAAGGCCGGCGAGGCGCTTGATGTAATGCTGCGAGCCTTGCTCGGGAGGGAAATCCTGCTGCATTTCAATGCCGCGAATGCCGGTGGTGCGGAACACGAACACCTCGCCACGGTGAGGCCGGCGGAAGTGGTAGGCGACCTTGTTCACCAGCACCTGGTCGCCGCTGTCGATCCGCCCCCGCGCCAGCACCTGGCCCTCCTCCACCATGCTGTTGCCGGCGTAGTAGGACACCACCGGCCGGTCGTCGGCGGTGCGCCGTTCGCGGTCGGTGTAGCTCTGCAGCCCCAGCGAGCGCTGCAGGCCGACGCCGCCCAGCAACTGGTCCATGGAGCTGCGGACGCGGATGGTGCGGCCGTCTTCGAAATGGATCACGGAATAGGTGAGGAACACGAAACGCCGCTCCTCGGTGACCGGGTTGTTGGCCCGCACCCGGCCAGAGAACGGGGCCACGACATCAATGTAGGAGCGCCCCTTGAACGCGCGCTCGAACCAGCGCACCGGAGTGCCGGGAATCTCATCGGCGTCAAGCGGGGTGGCGATGATGCCATTCAGCGTGGGCTGCATCGATCCGGTGGGGATCTTGAACGGTTGGACAAAATAGGCGCGGATGCCGACGGCGATGACGAACGCCACGAAGATCACCTCGACGTTCTCGCGCCAGCCGGAATATTCGGGCATGGGTGCGGCCATTTCGCAGGCCTTGATCAGGCGGGGCGTGAGATCCTCGATGGTTTCCCGGTCGCGGCCGCGCACGGCGGTTTTGAGTTCCGAACGCAGGCGGACGATCTCGTCGCGCCGCTCCGGCTCCATCAGGTCGCACTTGTAGCGCAGGAACTTGGCCGAGCCCTTGAGCAGCAGCTTGCCTTGCTTGACGAATTTAGGGGCGAACATGGTGTGGTGAAGGGTGGATGGCGCCGCGATGGCGGCGGAAGATGATGGGCAGGACAGGAGGCGCGGGCGCCTTTGGAGCCATCAATCGCTGGTCTTGAGCACCTGGATGAAGGCTTCCTGAGGAATGTTGACGCGGCCGATGGCCTTCATCCGTTTCTTGCCCTCCTTCTGCTTTTCCAAAAGTTTGCGTTTGCGTGTGATGTCGCCGCCGTAGCACTTGGCGGTGACGTTCTTTCTCATCGCCGTGATGGTTTCGCGCGCGATCACCTTGCCGCCGATGGCGGCCTGGATGGCGACCTGGAACATCTGCCGCGGGATGACCTCCTTGAGTTTGGCGGCCAGCTGGCGGCCGCGCTGCTCGGCCTTGTCGCGGTGCACGATGCAGGAGAAGGCGTCGACCGGTTCGCCGGCGATCAGCATGTCCATCTTGACCAGCTTGGCAGGCTGGTGGCCGGCGTGCTCGTAGTCCATCGAGGCGTAGCCGCGCGACAGGCTTTTGAGTCGATCATTGAAGTCCACCAGGATTTCGTTCAGCGGCAGGGTGGCGGTGAGCATGACGCGGGAATCGTCCAGGGTCTCGGTGTTCTGGATCTCGCCGCGTTTCTCCAGCATCAGCTGCATCATCTCGCCGATGTAGTCGTTGGGCGTCAGCACGAACGCGCGCACCATCGGCTCCTGGATCTCCTCGATCTCCGGGGCCGCCGGCAGCAGGCTGGGATTGTCCACCATCAGCTCGGTGCCGTCGGTCTTGCGCACTTTGTAGACCACGCCCGGGTAGGTGGAGATGACGTCCATGTTGAACTCCCGGCGCAACCGCTCCTGGATGATCTCCATGTGCAGCAGGCCGAGGAAACCGCAGCGGAAGCCGAACCCGAGCGCGGTCGAGCTTTCGGCCGTGTAGCTGAAGGCGGCGTCGTTGATCTGCAGCTTGCCCATCGCCATCTTGAGCGACTCGAAGTCCTCGGTGCTGACCGGGTAGATGCCGGCGAACACCATCGGCTGGATTTCCTTGAAGCCGGGCAGCGCCTCGGGGGCGGCGTTCTTCGCCTCGGTCACGGTGTCGCCGATCTTGACCTCGGTGGAGGACTTCATGTTGGCGATGAGGTAACCGACGTCCCCCTCCTCCAGCACGTCGCGCGGGGTCATCTTGGGGGTGAAGACACCGACCTCCTTGACCTCGTAGGTTTTGTTGGTGCTCATCAGCTGGATGCTGGTGCCGCGGCGCACGCTGCCGGAGAACACGCGCAGGTAGGAGATGACGCCGCGGAACGGATCGTAGACGGAATCGAAGACGCTGCCGCGCAGGCGGCCGTCGCTGATGTCGACCGGGGCCTTGGGAGACGGGATGCGCGCCACCACCGCCTCGAGCAGGTCCACGATGCCGATGCCCATCTTGGCGCTGGTGAGGATCGCCTCCTCGGCCGGGATGGCGATGATGTCCTCGATCTGCCGTTTGACCTTCTCGACGTCGGCGTTGGGCAGGTCGATCTTGTTGATGACCGGGATCACGGTGAGGTTCTGGCCGAAGGCGAGGTGGACGTTGGCCACGGTCTGGGCCTCGACCCCCTGGGCGGCGTCGACCAGCAGCAAGGCGCCCTCGCAGGCGGCCAGCGAGCGGCTGACCTCGTAGGAGAAGTCGACGTGACCCGGGGTGTCGAGCAGGTTGAGCTTGTAGTCGTGGCCGTCGCGTGCGCGGTAGCGCATGGTCACCGGGTGCGACTTGATGGTGATGCCACGCTCGCGCTCGAGGTCCATGGAATCGAGCAGCTGATCCTGCTTCTGCCGCCCCGTGATGGTGTCGGTCGATTCCAGCAGCCGGTCTGACAAGGTGGTCTTGCCGTGGTCGATGTGGGCGATGATGGAAAAATTCCGGGTGAAATCAGACGGCATGAGCAGGTGTCTCCAGAGAGCCGGTAATGAAGCCGCATGCGGGCGGTTATGCAACGACCAGCACGAAGGTGGGGGATATTCCCACCAGACGGGATTGATGTTCTTGTGAACATCTTCAAGTCATTGAGGTCAGGGTGGCCCGGGCGGGACCGCGGGGGCGAGGTGGCGGGAGAGGAAACCGAGCACCCGCTGCTGATATTCATCCGGGTCGTGGCGCAGGAAGTCCACGTGGCCGGCTGCGGGCACCAGCCACCACTCCAGCGGCACGCCGGCCGCGACGTTGGCCCGCAGCGCCTCGCCATCGTCCGCGGGTGCGTGGCGGTCCTCTTCACCGTAGATCAGCAGCACCGGCGAGCTGACCTGCGTCATGCGATCGGACGGGCGGAGATCGGCGGGATCGACGTCGAGGAACCATTTCATCTGCAGGGTCAGCAGTGGCGACAACCACCGGCCCGGCCGGCCGAGGCGCATTTGCAGCCGGTGGCGGATGGCATTGGTGACGTCGGCGAACACCGCTTCGAGCACCAGCGCATCGGGCGGCTGCTGGTGGTCGGCCAGCAGCACCGCCGCGCCGCCCAGCGAGCAACCCACCGCCACCACCGGCAACCCCGGATAGCGTCGCCGCAGTTCCCCCACCCCGGCGGCGGCATCCATGGCTTCGAGGTGCCCCATCGTGATGCGTTGACCGGGACTCTCGCCATGGGCCTGAAAGTCGAGGCAGAGAACGTGATACCCGTGCGCGGCCAGCAACCGGGCGCGCCCCAGCATCACCGACCGATCCCCGCGCAGGGGATGCAGCAACAAGGCGGCCGCCACCGGTTGGTCGGCC
>SKLO01000595.1 GCA_007123195.1 Verrucomicrobiales bacterium
GAGTTGTATCGTTATCTGCAGGAGCTGACCGCGCGCGATGTCCCCGGGTTCGGCGGCAATTTTCTCGCCAAGTATGGCCCCGGCCCGGCGGGCATCAGCGACCGCGACCAGATCCTCACCCAGATCGTTGACTACATCCGCTCGACCAACCTGCAGGATCGCTCTCAAGGAGCGACCCCGTTCACCCCGCTCTACACCTCCTGGGGCGGCACGCTCGCTGCGGGCGAGGTGATGCCGCTGCGGATCGGCCAGACCCAGGGGTTCGGGCGGTTCTACAGCATCTCCGAAGCCTGCCTGCTGTTTCATGGCACCCACCGGACAAGCGGCCGGACCAACCGGATGCGGGCGGTGTTCATGCTGGAGTTCGCCAGCCCGATGCAGGGCATGGGCGCCGCGCGCAAGCATACCAAATACCGGGTCACCGGCCTGCAACATCTGCAGGTCGACGCCGGAGACGGCTGGCGGTCGCTCAACTTCCGCCCCGACGGCACCAATTTCCTCCGGCGGTCCGACCTCGCCACCTTCCACGGCCGCGATATCGGCGGGACGGAGGGACCGAATCAGGCGCTGGCCGACAAGAGTTTCGCCGATTCGGCGGCCGGCAGCCATGCGCCGGGCGACTACCCGTTTTTCACCCCGGTGGATTTCGAAATCCCGGCGTCCAACGAAGGTACCTTCAGGTTTTCGGCCCAAGGCCAGCCGGTGATCGTGGAGGTGCGTGCGGCTGACACCGATGAGCTGATCCAGACCATTCACCTTGAGTTTCCCGACGGCGAGTTCAAGGTGCCCGGGGTTGCCGGCGGCGGTGACACCCACGCCTATGGCAGCCGGAATTTCCAGCAAGCCTTTCCCACCGTCAATTCCACCGACACGGTGGTCGGCCTGCAAATCGCCGGTGCCGTCACCGATCCCGACAGCCCGGCTTACCTGACCGACTCCACCGCCGGCGACACCCGGATGATCCAGTCGCTGCCGGTGGTGCCGGCGTCGCGGTTCCGGCCCCACGACAGGTATTTCCAGCCCGGCGTGCAATTCGCCCACAGCCTGCTCACCGCCACCGGCCACCCATTTCACGGCGCCACTTTCGGAACCTTGGTGCCGGTGCCCAACTACCACAACTGGCGCATCCAGCGCCAGCCCGACCTGCCGCCCTGCGTCGGCACGCAGGTCACCCGGGTCGACGGCGGGCCAGGCGACTGGGACTCAGGTTTCGGCGACCAGAAGGACGGGGCCCACATCAACAAGCCGGACGAGGGCGACACCGCCCTGTATGACAATCAGAGCGGCATGAACCGCCCCCCCTACATGCTCGGTTTTGGCCAGGGATTCGCCGCCGCCACCAATGTGTTTTTCTCGCCCAACCGTCAGATCCCCTCGGCGATGATGCTCGGCTCCATTCCCACCGGCGTGCAGCGGCTGCGCCCCTGGCAGACGCTGCTGTTCCACTCGCGGCCGGAGGATCCCACCCACCCGGGCCGCGCCAGCCCTCCCGACCACCTGATCGCCGACCTGTTCTGGATGCCGGTGGTTGAACCCTACGCGGTCAGCCAACCCCTGGCCACCTCCGGCAAGGTCAACATGAACTACCAGATCCAGCCGTTCGGCCATATCCACCGCGACACCGCGGTCCGATCGGTCCTGCGATCCACCCGTTTTCTCGCCCTTCCGCTGGAAGATGTCCATGCCTACAAACCGCTCGACCCGGGCAACCACCACACCAGGGCACCCAACCGCCGCCACTCCATTGATGCCGACGCCACTTTGGCGGCATTCGAGGCCCGTTTCGCCGCTGACCGGTTGTTTCGTTCCGCCACCGAGATCTGCGAGATCGACCTGGTGCCCGCCGGTTACTCGGGCAGCATGGCCGCGTTCTGGCAAAACCACCGCTTGACCGGTGACAACGTGAGGGAAAAGCCATACGCCGACATTTATCCGCGCCTGACGACCCGATCCAACGTGTTCACCGTGCACGTCGTCGCCGAGTCGCTGCGGAAATCGCGCGCCAGCGTTCCGGACAGGTGGGATCCGGAGCGTGATGCGGTGACGTCGAGATACCGCGGCTCGTCGGTCCTGGAGCGTTACATCGACTTTGCCGACCCGGCTCTGCCGGACTTCGCCGCCGCGGGTGCTGGCGGGGCCTTGCCGGATCTCAGCCGCTATTACCGGATCCGGATCGTCAGCAGCGACCGGTTCATCCCCTGAGCCAGCGGCTGTCCCGCCGCCCCCCGGCCTGCGATGGCCACGCCGTGGCGTGCGCAGACCGGGGTTGGTCAGGCCGCAAGCTCGCGCGAGCTTGATCCACTCCCCGCCCCGGGAATCACTCGGCGAACATCGGGCTGTCGGGATCGCCGGCCGACATCAGGTAGGCCATCAGGTCGCGCAGTTCGTCCGGGTTGAGGGTGTTGATCAGGCCCGGCGGCATCTGCGAAACCTCGACCTGCTCGATGGATTCGACATCCCCGGTGGCGACGGTGACGGGCTCGGCGCCTGGCACTGGCGTGTGGATGAGGTATTCATCGCCGCGATCGACCACCAGCCCGAACAGGGTGTTGCCGTCCTTCAATTCGATCTGGTAGCTGCTGTATTGATCCGAGATCGCCGCGCTGGGGTCGATGATTGCTTCCAGCACTTCGGCGACCGAGAACTTGTTGCGCACGGTGCTGAGATCGGGGCCGATGTCGCCGCCGAAGCCGTCGAAGCGGTGGCAGGCGGCGCAGGCGGTGGCGAAGTAGATGTTGCGGCCGTTTGCGAAGTCGCGCCCTTGGAGGTGGCCTTCGACGGCGGCGGTGGCCTCGTCCATGGTCCAGACCCGGCCCGGCCCTTGCGGCGGGGTGATCTCGAACTCGGGCACGGCGGCCAGGCTTTCACCGGTGATGTCGGCCAGGGCCACCCGTTCGGCTTCGCTGGCGTTCTCCAGCGCCTCTTCGCGGATGGCTTCAAGGAAGCCGGTGTAGCTGTTGCCGCCGGGGTAGGTGGCGGCACGGCTGATGAATTCGAAGTACTCGCGGCGCTGCTCGAGCGACCAACCGAAGCGCAGGTTGCGCAGCATGAAGGCGTAGTTGATGGCGCGGCTGGGCGGGTGGTTTTCCAGCATGCGTTGGATGGTGCCGCCGTAGCGCTCGTTGCGGGCGATCAGCTCGCCCCAGTCGGGGACTTCCTGCGGGCGATCCTCGGCGATCAAAGCGAGGGTCGGTTCGATCACTCGGGAATCATTGAGATACACCAGCAAGCGCACCAGTTCGGTGTCGACCCGGTCGTCGCCGCTGGGCAGCAGCGGCAGCAGCTGGTCGGCCACCCGCTGGCGCTCCTCGTCGGTCGGCTCGCCCAGGCGCATGAAGGTCAGGGCCAGGGCGCGCATGGCGATCAAGCCCTGCTCGGGGCTGAGCATCTGTGGGTCGAGTTCCAGCAGCGCCTCGATGGCGGCGGCGCGGTGTTCCTCGCCGCCCATCCGGGCCAGCGCGACCAAAGCGACCGCGCGGGCGGTGGCGCTGGATTCCGTGAGCGCGCGTTCGGCCCACTGAGCGACCGGTTGGTTTTCGATTGCGACGCGGGCGGCGTGACGGATGAAGCGGTCGTCGCTGCCAAGGTGCGGCCAGGCGGCGGCCACGGCGTCCGAGTGCTCGCGGCCGTGGAAGGCCTCGAGCGACCGGCGCAGCTCGCGCGCGGCGGCGGCCCGGGGATCGTCGGTCGGTGGCCCGGCGGGGGCGGTGGATTCATCGCCGCGGTAAACGACGCGGTAGAGCCCGGACTGGGTGTTGCGCCCGCCGGTGATGAAATACATGGCGCCGTCGTCACCGATGACGGCCGAGGTCAGGGCCAGCGGGCTGCCGGCGACGAACTCCTCCAACTCGGCGCGGTAGGTGGCGCCGTGCTGGGTCAGATGGACGGCGTAGAGGGTGCCGAAAGTCCAGTCGAGGGCATAAATGGCGTGCTGATAAGCGGCCGGGAAGGCGGCGCCGTCGCCGGACAGCATGCCGGTAGGGGAGCCCGGGCCGACGTCGAGCAATGGCGGCAGGCTGTCCTCGAAGTATTCGGGCCACTTGCCGCTGCCGCTGCGCCAGCCGAAGTCGCTTCCGCTGACGGAGTGGGTCAGGCGGGTGGGACGATACCAGGGCATGCCCATGTCCCATTCCATGTCGGAATCCCAGGTGAACAGGTCGCCGAAGTGGTTGAGGGCGATGTCGTAGGAGTTGCGGTAGCCGGTGGAGATCATTTCCCACTCGGTGGCGTCGGGATTGATCCGGGCGATCCAGCCACCGGGGGCGAGCACGCCTTTGGCGTGGCCGCGGGCATCCCATTGGCGCGGTAGCAACAGGTCTTCGTCCCAGACGGTCGGCAGCCGGCTGGCGGACAGTTCGGGATGGCGGGTGAAATTGCCTGCCACCACGTAGAGGCCCTCGCCGTCGACGGTGGGCTTGACGGCGTGGTTGCCGTGTTCGCCGCCGCCGCTGGGGCCGCGCAGTTCCTCCACAGTGTCGAGCTGGTCGTCGTCGTTGGTGTCGCTGAGCCGGTAGAGTCCCTTGCCGCTGACATGGGCGTAAAGGTGGTCGAACGCCCACACCAGGCCTTGGGCGCCGGAGATGTCGGCCGGCACGCGCTCGACCTCGACCGACGGCGGGTCGTTGGCATGGTCGAGGGTGATGCGGAACAGGCCGCGGTCGCCCTGGTCGGAGGCGATCAGGCGTCCCTGCGGGTCGGTGGCGAGCACGACCCATGAGCCTTGTTCCTCGCGGGGCACGCTGTAGATCAGCTGCACCTCGAACCCGGGCAGGGTGGTGATCTGCTCGGCTGCGGTGGCTCCGCCGGCATTGGGAGAGCCGCTGGGTCGTTGCTCGAGGTTGCCCCAGGGCGGGTCGCCAAGAGCGGCGATCTCCAGCGCGGGCTCCCACCCGCTGTCATCGAAATCGGCGGTGCGCCAGGCGTCGCCCTCCGGCCGACTGCCGGTCATGCGCCATTGGTTGCTGCTGTCGATGACGACCGCCTCATCGCCCTTGGTCATGACCAGATTGAAGATGAAGCCGGCGAGGTTGCCGCCGGCGTTGCGGGCCTGAACGGCGATGACGTTGTCGCCCTCTCGCAGCAGGTCCTTGACGTCGCGGCGCACTGGGTTTTCCCAAGTGGTGCTGCGGGCCGCCTGCTGACCGTTGATCCAGACGGTCATGACGTTGTCACAGGTGGCCATCATGCGGGCCGCCGAAGGCACGGCGTCCAGGCTGAATGTCTTGCGGAAATGGACTTCGTCTTCGGCTCCCGACTGGCCCTTGGGGCTGTTCCACAACCATTTTGGCCCGTCGGCCAGAGCGGTGGTCGGCGGCGGCAGGATCAGCAGGCAGAATGACAGCAATCCAAGCAGCAGAGGGCGGCTGATTGCGGGAATGATCTGCTCGACCCAAGGCCGGGTGGGGGATGTCGGGGAATTCACGGATTTCATAACGGCGAGGCAGGCCGGGGCGACTCATGACGTCGGTCGCTTGGACGGAACATGGATGACGCCCTGGGGCGGGGTGATCTTTCAGTGCCGGGGGCCGTTTGCCAAGCTAATTCGTGCCGCCCGGACGATTACGCAGTGACACAGGGACCACTCGTCCGGCCTGCTGGTCCCGCGGCGATGACTCCGCCAGGCAGTCGGTGGTCGCGCCGGTCGCCGGGGCAGCCGATCCACAGGCGGGCGATCCTTGGCCCTTGGCGGCCATCACTGTCAGGCTCAGGCTTGGTCGATGAAATCGGCGAAGGCCTGGCAGATGATGGCCACCGAGCAGGCGCCGGCGTCGGGATGACCGACGCTGCCTTGGCCGAGCGTCTTGGCACGTCCCATGGTCGCCACCATGTCCTTGGAGGCATCCCGTCCTTCGGCGGCGGCCTTGGCGGCGGCGGCGGCCACCGCGGCCACTCCGGCCCCGGCTTGTTCCGTCGCGGCCCCGGCGGCGGGCGCCAACGCGTCGATCATGGTCTTGTCACCTGGCTTGGCCTTGCCGCGGGTTTGAACCCCCTCCAGCGCCGCCTGGAAAAAGTCGGCCAAACCGGAACCGTCGAGCGATTCGCGATCGCCGACCGCCTTGCCTCCGGCTCGGAACAAAGTGCCGAACAAGGCGCCCGAGGCGCCGCCCATCGAACTGAGCATCGCCATGCCGGCACCCGTGAACAGTTGCTCAATGGAGGTCTCGGCCGGCAGGTCGGCCAGCTTGGCCTGAACAGCTTTCATGCCTCGCTGCATGCCGAGTCCGTGGTCGCCATCACCGAGCGCACGGTCGGCGGCTGACAATTCCGGTTCGGCGGCGATCACGCGGTCAGCGGTCAACAACAGCATCTCGCGGACTTGGGTGGGGGAAATCTCACTCTGGGACATCGGCAAGCGATGA
>SKLO01000364.1 GCA_007123195.1 Verrucomicrobiales bacterium
AGGGTGCTGCCATTGGTGGTGGTGTCGGTGCCGCCGGTGGAGCCCTGCTCGGCAGTGCCGCCGATGACCGCGAGCGCCAGCGCCGCGGTTACTACGGTCCCCCGCCGCGCCAAGGCTACTACGGCCCCCCGCCGCGCTATTAATGGTTGGGCGTCAACCGCTTGCCACTTTCCGGCCGCCGTTTTAGGGGCCGCCTCCGGGCGGTCGGGATGGTCTGCAGCCGGCTCTGCCGCCAACCCACGCTAATCCAACCGCGAGCGACCGCCCCGGAATTCCGGGGCGGTCGCCGCTCTTTGCCCCCCGCTTCGCCCCCACCTGGACGCGGCCCGTGACCGAGGGGCACCCGTGCGCACCTTTGAATGGGCAAAGTTCGTGCGGCCCACGCCGTTTCATGCCATGTTGGCGGCCATGCACTTCTCTCCTACCCGGGCGGCTGGAACATTGTCGTTGGTTGTCGGGCTGTCGCTAGTGGCGGCCTGCAGCGAACCGGAGGGCACGTCGTTCGATTCCCTCGACGGGGTAGGGGAGGGTTCGAACTCCAATGCCACCGCCCCGGGCGGCGGAGTGTTTTGGTCGGAAGCGATGCTGCATGATGAAATCCTGCGGCACAATCCGGACTACGATCGCGATGGCGTTTTTCAGATCAGCGGTGGTCGGCCGGTGGGAATGTCGCTGGCCAACACGCGGGTGCTCGACCTCGGTTTTGTCGTCGACCTGCCCCTGCAGGCGCTTGAATTGACCGGCACCCAGGTGTCCGACCTCGCCCCCTTGTCCGGATTGCCGCTGCGCGAGTTGTGGCTCGAGCGCACCGAGGTCGAGGACCTGACGCCGCTGCGGGGCATGCCGCTGCAGAAGCTGCACCTGAGCATGACCAGGGTCGCCGACCTGAGCGGGCTCGAGGGCGCGCCGCTGCGCGAACTCAACCTTTCCGGCACCAACGTCAGCGACTTGTCGCCGCTGGAGGGGGCGCCGATCGAAACCCTCTGGTTGAACGGCTGCCCGGTCAGTGACCTGTCGCCGCTGGCCGGCATGCCGATGATCGATCTCACCCTGTCCGGCACCGAGGTCAGAGACCTCGGCCCGCTGGCAAAGACCAGACTTCTGCGGCTGTATCTGGGCGAGCTGCCGATCACCGACCTGACACCCTTGCTGCAGCTGCGCCTGACCCGGTTGGTGTTCCGGCCCGAGCACGTCGAACAAGGTCTGGACGACCTGCGCCAGTTGGAGTCCCTGCGGGAAATCGGCACCAGGCTCGACGAGCTGGGCAACGACCTGCAACCACCGACCGTGTTCTGGGCGCAGCTTGACGGACGGTTGACACGGCCGGAACCCTACGACACTGCGGCCTTCCTGCCGGACGAGGGCAGCGCCGCCCTGACCGGTGACGATGAGGAGATGGAGGCGGACCCGGACGAGGACGCCGCGGAGCCGACCCGGGACCCTGCCCCGGACGCCGTGGACGGAGCGGAACCCGCTGCCGACCCGGATCCGGCAACCTCCCGGCCGTCAGGCGGCGCCGACCCCGCCAGCATGCCCGAGCCGATCGATCCGCTGCAGGATGACCGGCTCCCGGTGCCCCCTCCGACCCCCGCGGAACCTGCCGCGGTCGGCGCGGACGAAGCGCCGCAACCACCGCTCGATTCGGCGGAGGACGATCCGGAAGCCGGGCAATAAACGGGCGATAACCAGGCCGCCGGATCCCTTGCCACCGGGCTGCAAGTCATCCGCAGCTTGATCAGGCAGCCGATTGAACGACAGATAGCCGAGGGTCGTCCCCAGTCGTATGTCACGTGTGTCATTTCCAAACCCAGCTTCAAGCTGTCGCCCCACCCGCTTTTGCGCCCTGGTTTTGCCGCTGGTTCTCGGCGCGTGGTTTCTTGCCGGACAACTGCCGACATCCCAACCAGGCCTGACCCTGCCGGGCCTCGCCGCCCCCGCCGCAGCGCAACCGGCATTTGATTTCGACGCGCCCGACCCGGTGGCGGCCAAGCTGGTGACCGAGTCCGACGAGGTGCCGGCCGGCGGCAGCGTGCGCCTGGCCTTGCAACTCGACATCGAGGACACCTGGCACACCTACTGGGTCAATCCGGGCCTGGTGGGGTTCCCGCCCGGGATCAGCTGGCAGTTGCCGGAGGGGGTGACGGTCGGCGAACTGAAGTTCCCCGCCCCGATGCGATTCGAGGGAGGAGGCGAGTTTGGCTATGGCTACGAGGATCAGGTGTTGCATCCGTTCACGGTCGAGGTTTCCCCCGACGTCGAGCCCGGCACCGAACTGACCCTCAGTGGCAACGCCCGCTGGCTGGTGTGCGACCCGGGCAACTGCATCCCCGGCAACGCCGCCGTGTCAATCACCCTGACCGTGCTTCCGGCTGATGCCGCGCCGGAGCCGTCGGCCGATGCCGACGCCATCGCCGCGGCCATGGAGCGGCTGCCGATCCCGGTCGAGGGCAGCAGCGTGACCGCCACCCTGGAGGATGACGAGGTGGCGTTCCGGCTCGACTTCGGCGGCGACCTGCCCGAGGGGCTGGACCTCGAGGGTGCATTCCTGTTCGTGGAACCTTCGGGACTTGTGTCCGCCGGGGCGACCGCCGTGCTGGAGCTGGCGGAGCCTGGCATCGTCACCACCCGGATGCCGGTGTCCAGCATGTTCGCCGGCGAGGTGCCGGAGAGTCCCAACGTCGTCGTTGCCATGACCGACGGCAAGCTGACGGCCGCGCCGCGCCTGGCCTGGCGCCTTGGTCCCGAGGCGGACGAGCCGCCGACCATCGCGGGCCAGGAAGGTGCCGGTGCCGCCGTGCGCGCTCCGGGCTCCGCTGAGGTGGATCCCGTGTTGAATATCTGGCAGGCGCTGATCGGAGCCTTCCTGGGAGGCCTGATTCTCAACCTCATGCCCTGCGTGTTCCCGGTCATCTCGCTGAAGATCATGGGCTTCGTCAATCAGGCCGGAGGCAGCCGCAGGCACATCCTCTATCACGGTCTGGTGTTCGCCGGCGGCATCATGCTGTCGTTCGCCATCCTCGCCGGCATCCTGCTGGCCCTGCGCGCCGCCGGCAGCGGCGCCGGCTGGGGCTACCAACTGCAGGATCCACGCGTGATCATGGGTTTGTCCGTGCTGATGTTCGCGCTGGCACTCAGTCTGTTCGGCGTGTTCGAGATCGGCACCGGCGCTACCGGTGTCGGCGGACAGTTGGCCAACCGGGGCGGTTTCTCCGGCAGCTTCTGGAGCGGGGTGCTCGCCACCATTCTGGCCTCGCCCTGCACCGCCCCGTTCATGGGCCCGGCGCTGGCTTTCGCAATGCTGCAGCCGCCCACAGTCGGCATGGGGATTTTTCTCACGCTGGGCTTCGGCATGGCCGTGCCCTACATCATTTTGTCGGCCTACCCCAAGCTGATCCAGAAACTGCCGCGCCCCGGCCCGTGGATGGAGACCTTCAAACAGACCATGGGGTTCCTCATGCTCAGCGTCGTGGTCTGGCTGCTGTGGGTGCTGGCCCAGCAGATCAACGCCGATGGCATGCTCTACCACTTCGTCACCCTGCTCCTGCTCGCCCTGGGCCTCTGGATCCTCGGCCGCTTCGGGCTGCCCCACCTGCCCGCCGCCAGGCGCTGGACCGCCCGCCTTGCCACCCTGGCGCTGATCGCCGCCGCGGTCCTGTTTGTCACCAAATCCAATGACGAGCGACTGGTCGACGACACCGACATCTATGCCGTCATCGAGGAACACCAGCGCCTCGGCGAACATGTGTTCATCGATTTCACCGCCAGCTGGTGCATCACCTGCCAGACCAACAAGGCCGCCCTCTACGACTCCGGCGTGCAGCAGCGCCTGCGCGACAACAACATCGCCTTCGTGGTCGCCGACTGGACCATTGAGAACCCGACGATCGAAAAAATGCTGGCCGAATTCAACCGCGCCAGCATCCCGTTCTACCTGATCCTGCGGCACGACAACAGCGGCGACCCGGTGATCCTGCCGCAGTTGCTCACGCCCGGCATCATCCATGATTATCTCGACCGGTTCCTCGACGGCTGACAGGCGCCGCGACCGCTCCCGGGATGGCCGGGGCCGGGTGATGCCCGCCGCACGCATGCCATCCGGGGCCGCGCCAGGGTCGCGCCGCATCCGCTGCCGCATGCCCGGGCGCACCGATGGGCAGTGAAAGCTGCCTTGCCACTTGAATCCTGGATCCGGCCCGTTCATCTATGGTCATTCCACTCGACCGGCCTGGTTCCCGGTGGCACCCCGGTTTTGTCCCATCCCGCTTCCAGCGCCAGCCCGAACCTGGAACCGGCCGACGCCTCCGATGAGGCGCTCATGGCCCGGGCGGCGGAGCGTGACAAGGAGGCGTTCGGTCAGCTGTATGACCGGCTCGCCCCGCGCCTGCTCGGCCTCGCCATGTCCATCCTGCGCAACGACAAGGAGGCCGAGGACGCTGTGCAGGAGGCCTTCATCTACATCTGGCGCAAGGCCGGATCGTTCGACCAATCCCGCGGCCGGGTCGCCACCTGGTCCGCCATCGTCGTGCGCCACCGCTGCATCGACCGGCTGCGGCACCTGGCCCGCCGCGGGCGTTTGAGCGATCAGCTCGCGGACCGCGCCCAGGCCGACGACCAGCCGGTCCAGGCGGGGTCCAAGCCGCCGGACCAGGTGGCCGAGGAGAACGACCGCGCGTCGATGGTCGCCCGCATGCTCAGCGGGCTGCCCGCCGACCACCGCGAAATTCTCCGGCTGGCCTTTCACCAGGGATTGAGCCACCAGCAGATCGCCGAACAGCGGAGCATGCCTCTGGGATCGGTCAAATCCATCATCCGCCGCAGCCTGCTGCGGCTGCGAGCCCTTCATCAGGACCAACAGAAGAACCCGTCGGCCTGACCGGCCGCAACCACCATGACACCGGAACAACGCGAAGAACTGGCGGCCCTGCTCGCGCTCGATTGCCTCGAAGGCGACGAGCTGGAGCAGGCGTTGCGCCTTCGTCGTGACGATCCGGAGTTCGCCGCCCTGGTGGATGAACTTGAGCAGACCGCCATGCTGATGGTCGAGACCGTGGCCCCGGTGACGCCCGCCCCGGCGCTCAAACGACGCCTGCTTGAACAGCTGGAGGCCGAATCCGCCACCGGTGCGGACGACCTTCCCGCTCCCGGCAAGGTGGTCGGCCTGCCCGCCGCTGCGCCTGCCAACTCACCGCCGCCTGTCGCGCCTGCTCCTACAGTCGACGCCCCGTTCCGGGCCAGCTGGATCGGCTGGGCCGCCGCCCTGGCCCTGGCGCTTGCCACCGGCTGGCTGTTGGCCGATCGCCGGCAACTCCTGGAGAGCAACGACCGGCTTGCCGACAGCGAGGCCGAAACCCGCGCCGCGCTGGTCGAGGCGGAACTGCAATTGCAACAAGTTCCGCAACTGCAAGGCCAACTCGCCGCCGCCCGCAGCGAATTGGCCGAAACCGAGCGCCGCTCGCAGGAACTCGCCGCCATGCTGGACGATCGCGAGATGGAACTCGCGATCGCCACCGCCGAGCTTGAGGACAGCGCCACCGAACTGGCGCGCCTGCGCCAGCGCGACCAGCTCGCCCGCACCCGGATTGCCTCCCTTGAGGCCACGCTCGAGGCCTATCAGACCGCCAGAGTGGTGGTGATCTGGGACGAGGAAACCAAGCGCGGCGTGGTGCAGATCGAGGGCCTGCCCGAACTCGACGCCGAGCAGGACTACCAATTCTGGGTGGTCGACCCCAATCAGGAGCAGCCGGTCGACGCCGGCACCATCGAGCTGGATGAAACCGGTTCGGCAAGGGTCGATTTCGAACCTCGTCGCCCGATTGCCGAGGCTGCCATGTTTGCCATCAGCATCGAGGCCGCCGGCGGCGTGCCGTTCAACGAAGGCCCCATCGTTCTCGCCGGTCGTTGAAGACCGGTCCAACGCGGTCCAGCGGGTCTTATCATCCTCGCCGGTCAAGACCGGTCCAACAGGTCGTGCGAAGACCGGTCCAGCTGGTCTTGCGGCCCCCGGCCATCCCGGCCATCCGAATGCCCGGGTGCCATCATCTCGCCCGCAGGGGCGCCGGGTTTCAGTGCCCGGACCCCCCAACAAAGTGTCAGATAAATTATCGTGACTTGGACTTGCGCCCTGCACGTGCCCTTGTCGGCGGGCGCGGACCAACAAAGTGTCAGATAAATTATCGCGGCTTGGACTTGCGCCCCGCACTTGCCCTTGTCGGCGGACGCGGCGACCGGTGCGCTCCGACGCCTCCGTGCCTCCGGAAGCGGCGTCGAACCGAATCCATTCACCCATGCCCCGCTCGCCTACCCGCTGCCGCACGCCGGATCGACCGTTCTTCCGGGCCCGCCCCCGACCACCTCGA
>SKLO01000563.1 GCA_007123195.1 Verrucomicrobiales bacterium
AGGCGCGGCCAGTGTGGAGTAGACATTCTTGTCTGCTCGCGACACCCCCCGACGGCGTGCCCACGGCCTGGCCCCTTGGGGGATCGGGTGGCTTCCCCCGCGCTTGGGCTGATGAGGCTTGGCCATCGTCCAGTCATTGGCAACGGCAGACAGGAATGTCTGCCTGCACTCTGGACCATCGTTGTCCCCATCTCCGCGCCGGTCCGGCGAACGCGGCTCGCCAGGGACGGCTCGCCCTACCGTTGCCAACGCAGCTCATTGGCCTTGCCAGCGGGGAGCGTCCCTCGGGATTGCCACCCCGCGGGGTAGGGCGAGGCGTCCCTGCCGAGCCGCGCGGGCCGGAATGACCTCCTTTCGCCCTCACGCCGCGCACACCAACCCGACCGCGCGCTGCCCGCGAAAGGCCCGCGCTGCGCAACCTGCAATTCCATTGGTCAAGGCCGGTCCGCTGGCTTAGGGTGCGGGTCCGCCCGGTGGCGGCGTCTGACGGGTGGCTCCGAGGTTGTTTCCGTCCCTTGCGCGCCGTGTCGCCGCGCTGCATGCCCATGACCGAGACCACCAGTTCCCTTGCCGTCGATGCCGCCGGGTCAGCCAGCCAGACATCCGTCCACCCGGTCGATCGCCGGCGCACGTTCGCGATCATCTCGCATCCGGACGCGGGCAAGACGACCCTGACGGAGAAGTTCCTGCTTTATGGCGGGGCGCTGCATCTGGCGGGGTCGGTGACCGCGCGCAAGAACCAGCGCGCGACCACCAGCGACTGGATGGAGTTGGAGAAGCAGCGGGGGATCTCGGTGTCGTCGACCGTGCTGCAGTTCGAATACCGCGACTGCGTGATCAACCTGCTGGACACGCCCGGGCACAAGGACTTTTCGGAGGACACCTACCGGGTGCTGACCGCGGTGGACGCGGCGGTCATGGTGGTGGACGCGGGCAAGGGCATTGAGGCGCAGACGCGCAAGCTGTTCGAGGTGTGCCGGCGCCGCGGGGTGCCGATCTTCACCTTCATGAACAAGCTCGACCGCCCGTCGCGGCCGCCGCTGGAATTGCTGGACGAATTGGAGTCGGTGCTGGGAATCGACTCGTTCCCGTTGAACTGGCCGCTGGGCGACGGTCGTGATTTCAAGGGCGTGTATGATCGCGAGCAGCGGCAGGTGCACCTGTTCGAGCGCACGCCGCACGGTGCGTTCCGGGCGCCGGTGGCGGTGAGTGACATCCATGATCCGGCGGTGCGCGGGGCATTGCCCGAGCTGGTCTATGCGCAGGTGTGCGACGAGTTGGAACTGCTGGACGGGGCCGGGGTGGATTTTGATTTGGAACAAGTGAGGGCCGGCCAGCTGACGCCGGTGTTCTTCGGCAGCGCGATGAACAACTTCGGCGTGCAGCTGTTGCTGGACCGGTTCCTGAAGCTGAGTCCGCGGCCTGCCGGGCGCGAGGCCAACGGGCGCCTGGTGGAGCCGCGCGACGAGGTGTTCTCCGGTTTCGTGTTCAAGATCCAGGCCAACATGAATCCCAAGCACCGCGACCGGGTGGCGTTCATCCGGGTGGTGTCGGGCAGTTTCCGCCGCGACATGAACACGGTGCTGGTGCGGACCGGCAAGAAGGTGAGGCTGGGCAACTCGCAGCGCTTGTTCGCGCAGGAACGCGAGACCGTGGACGAGGCCTGGGCCGGCGACGTGGTGGGCATTGTCGGCAATCACGACTTTTTGATCGGCGACACCCTGAGCGACGACCCGGGCATCGAGTATCGGGAAATCCCGCGCTTTTCACCCGAGTGTTTTGCGTTCCTGCACAACAGCAGCACCGCCAAGTTCAAGCGCTTCCGGGCCGGGCTCGATCAACTGTTGAAGGAGGGCGTGGCGCAGTTGTTCGAACAACCGGACGCGCTGCAGCGCATCCCGCTGCTGGGCGCGGTGGGTCCGCTGCAGTTCGAGGTGCTCAAGCACCGCATGGAGGCGGAGTATGACGCCGACTGCCGGGTCGAACTGGCTCCGTGGGAGGTGGCGCGCTGGGTGCGCCGCCGCACCAGCGAAGGCGACGCCGGCGACGACGATGCCGAAAAACCGCAGCTGCTGCTGCCGACCGACGCGGTGCTGGCCAGGGACGGGCGCGGCCACTGGGTGGTGCTGCTGCCCAACGAGTGGTCGGTGAACTACCTGACCGACAAGAACAGCGACTACCAGTTCAGCGACCAGCCGCCGCGGGGCTGACGGGCAGCGGGCGGCTCGTTGGGGTTCAGTCAGGGTCGGCGGCGCAGGGTCGGGCCTCGCCGGCGGCTTCGATCTTGAGCGGGCGCAGGGTCACGTTGCGGATTTCGCCGATGGTCTGGAAGGTGGTCAGCGAGAGCGGGGCGAATTCCTCGATCGGACCCGGGCGCAGGGCGACCTCCTTGCCGTCGATGTCGACGTCGATCACTTTTTCGTCGTCGATCCACACCATCAGCGCCTCCGCGGTGACCTGGAGCCTGACCTTGTACCACTGCTCCGGCTCGAAGCGTTTGTAGGTGCCGCTGTTGTTCTCGGCGGCGTCGAGGCCGTCGATCGAGGAGATGCCGACCAGCGATCCGCCCCAGCCGCCGAGCACCAGAGTGGCGCCGGATTCGTCGTCGCCGACCGGAAACGTCAGCCCGAGGAAAAAGTCGAATCCGCGGAGGCGCCGCGCCTCCAGATCGATCTGGTAATCGATCTTGGGCAGTTCATCGGCTTTCTTGTAGATCACGCCGCTGATCATCTCGCCGGCGCCGATGCGCATGACGCCGTCATCGACCACCACCGGGGCGCTGCCGCCGCTTTCGACCCACTTCCAGTCGTCGAGCGACTTGCCGTCGAACAACACCACGGCGTCCTTGTCCGCCGGGCTGGTATCGGTGGCCGTGTCCCCGGCGGCGGGTTCCGCCGACAGCGCCCGCTGGTGGGCGACGACGGCGAGCGACAGCAGGGCGGCCAGGACAAGGGATGGCGCGGCGGGACGGCCGCGGGTCAGGCGCGATCCCAGCGCGGCTGCGGGCTGATGGGGCTGGGGCTGGGGCTGGGGCTGGTCGGCGGAGCGGCGGCGGATGGGCATGGTCCAGCATGGCCGGGGTTGGCGCGGGGCGCAAGCGCGGCCGGATTACCCGGTGGAGACGGGGCCCGGGCTGTGCTATAGGGGGCTCGGGGAATTGCTGGCCCCCGCCTTGTCGCTGCTTGGTCTGGCGGGTGCTTGCCGGTCCTGCCCCGGCCCCGGTTCGGGGCCACACGGCCCGTTCACCCGAGCCCGGGTCTTGATCCTCGACGTAACACTCTTCCATGGCCACCACCATTCCGACATCGACCGAACGCCCATCCACCGCGCCCGCGCCCACGCCGAAGGCGGCTGCGAAACCAAAGCCGCGCCGGGTCAACGTGCGCACCCGTGAGGTGATGGAGTTGGTGCAGGCCGAGGTCGAGAACCACTACCGCAGCGAGGTCGTGGAGGCGCTGCGCCAGCAAGGCGGCATCGTGTCGGTGGGCAACACCACCATCCGCCTGGCCAAGCAGTTCGGCTTCTGCTACGGGGTCGAGCGCGCGATCGACCTGGCCTACGCCGCGCGCCGGGTGTTTCCGGACAAGCGGCTGTTCCTGATCGGCGAGATCATCCACAACCCCGAGGTCAACCGCCAGTTGGGTGAGATGAAGATCGAGACCCTCGAATGGCGCGAGGCCGACGCCAACTACGAGGACCTGACCGAGGACGACGTGGTGATTGTGCCTGCGTTCGGCGCCTCGATTCCCATCATGGACAAGCTGCAGGACCGCGGTTGCGCGATTGTCGACACCACCTGCGGCGACGTCATGAGCGTGTGGAAGCGGGTGCGCCAGTATGCCAAGGACGGCCGCACCTCGATCATTCACGGCAAGGCCTCGCACGAGGAGACGCTGGCCACGTCCTCGCGCGCCCGCGGCGACGACCGCAGCGGCCATTACCTGGTGCTGCTGACGCTCGATGATGTCGACTACGTGGCGGACTACATCCGCCACGGCGGTGACCGGGAAGCGTTCCTGCAGCGTTTCGAGGGGGGGCACTCGCAGGGTTTTGATCCTGACACGCACCTGACGCAGGTGGGCGTGGCCAACCAGACCACCATGCTCAAGTCCGAGACCGAGGAACTGCAGCGGCGCATTGCCGCGGCGGTGGCCGACCGCGACGGACCCGAGCTGGCGGCGGAGAACTTCCGCGTGTTCGACACCATCTGCGGCGCCACCCAGGAACGGCAGGACGCGCTGTTCGACCTGCTGCGCAAGCCGATGGACCTGCTGCTGGTGGTGGGCGGTTACAACAGCTCCAACACCTCGCACCTGGTGGAGATTGGCGAGCAGCAGCTGCCGACCTTCTTCATCCGCAACGCCGAGTGCCTGAAGTCGCTGGAGGAGATCGTGCATTTCGATCTCCACAGCAAGGCCGAACGCAGCAGTTACTCGGAGCAGTTGCTGCGCGACGAGCCGATCATCGTCGGCATCACCGCCGGCGCCTCGTGCCCGAGCAACCTGATCGAGGACACGATCCTGCGGGTGATGCAATTGCGAGGGCTGGGCGCCGAGCCGTTGCGGCGGGCGCTGGGACTGGCAGCGGCGTGAGGCCGGCCCCGCCCGGAGTCGGCCGGTCCCGTGATGGACCCCGCGCCCGGGCCGATGGTTCCGCTGGCGGGCGATTCGGGCTGGCGGGCATGATGGAAACGGCTTGCCTGCGGCCACCGGCGGCGGCAACGGTCCGCATGATAGACGTCGATCAGGCGATTGAACTGGAGCTGAGGGTGCGTGATCTGATCGAGGAGATCGAGCGCGATCTGGAGCGGGCCGAGGCGACGGTGAAGCCGCCGGGCAAGCTGGACGGCACCGAGGGCCGGTTGTCGCGGCAGGATTCCATGCTGCACCACGAGATGGCCAAGGCCGGCCTGCGGCGGCAGCGGCAACGGCTGACCGCGCTGCGCGAGGCGTTGGTGCGGATGGACAAAGGCGCCTATGGGGTGTGCGCCAACTGCGGTGACTGGATCAGCTGGGAACGGCTGGACGGGCAGCCGGAGGCGCATTTGTGCGGCACCTGTGCCGCCCGCTGACCCCCGTCAGAACCCGGGGCCACGGGCGACCTGCCGGGGGCCGGCCGGCGCTCAGGGCATCAGCACGATCTTGCCGGTCTGGGCGCCGCCGTCCATGTGGTCGAGGGCCGCCGCCACCTGATCCAGCGGGAATGTGCGGTCGACCACAGGCACCAGTTGGTGCTGGCGGACAAAACCCTGCAGGTCGGCGAAGTCGGTGGAGGAACCCATGGTCGATCCCAGCAGGCTGAGCTGGTTCCAGAACAACGGCCGCGGCGACATCTGCGGCAGCGCGCCGCCGGTGCCGCCGTAGTTGACGATCCTGGCGCCGGGCCGCGCCGCCTCGATCAGGCCGGCAAAGCCGGGGCCGGCCGCGCCGTCCAGCGCCACATCCACGCCGCCGCCGGTGGCTTGCTTCAATTGAGCCGGCCAGTCGTCGTCGCGGTAGTTGACGCCCCCGGCCGCGCCGGCCGCGACCGCCGCCTCGATCTTGGCCGGGTTGGAGGAAGTAACCCAGACCTCGGCCCCGGCGGCGAGGCCGAACTGGAGGCCGAACTGGGCCACCCCGCCGCCGATGCCGGTCACCAGCAGTTTCTCGCCGGCCAGCAGGTTGGCGCGACGGAACAGGGCGCGGAAGGCGGTCAGGCCGGCCAGAGGCAGGGCCGCCGCTTGAGCCCAGTCGAGATGGTCCGGTTTCGGCGCGGTGCGCCGCAGCGGCAGGCAGATGCGCTCGACGAACGTGCCGTCCTCCGGCAGACCGAGGATCTCAAAGTCCGGCCCCTGGGCCACCTCGCGCTCGCCCCAGTGGGCCGCCGGGTAGATGATCACCTCCTGGCCGATCCACTCCTCGCTGACGCCCTCGCCAACGGCACCAATCACCCCGGCGCCATCCGAACCGAGCACCACCGGATACTTCAATCCGGGGTAGTTGCCCGAAAGGATCCACAGGTCCCGATGGTTGAGCGCGGCGGCCTTGAGATCAATTGCCACCTCGCCGGCCGCGGGCTCCGGCAGCGGGCGGTCGTCAATTTGCGGGCGGTTCTGGTTCTCGACGGCGACGGCGGCTTTCATGGAGTCAACCTGTCACCTCGCACCATGGGTTCAACCGGCAAATCGCTTCAAGGAGCCACGGCATCCTTGCCGTGAAGGGTCGAGGCGGGAATGGACCGCGGCGTCTTGGGTGGCGTGCTGAACGGCAGGGATCCTCCTTCGGCAAGGCTTCGGCGGACAAGTTGCCGTTCCTCCTTGACGCTTTGCGCAGGTCTGAGGCGGGAATTGTGCTGTGCGCGGACCCAAGGAGG
>SKLO01000596.1 GCA_007123195.1 Verrucomicrobiales bacterium
ACCTCAGCCTGCCGGCGGTCAAAAGCCTGATCTTCCGCGCCCGCAACACCCTGCGCGGCCTGCTGGCGCCCTACCTGCGCGCCGAGGAATAACCGATCTCGCCGATGTCACCCGCCGGATCGTTGGCGGGCTCCCTCGCCCCCTCGCCCACGGGCGATTCGGTCGCCGCCCCGGCTCCCAGCATCTCCATGCCGTCCATGTGCACGGTCAGGTCGTCGAGCATCGAATCCACCCCGTCCGGCCGGGTCTTTGACATCGCCACCGAGATCCAGCGCAGCTCGCTGTTGCCCTCCAGCACCACCTTGATGATCATCGTCAGCGGCACCGCCAGAAACATGCCCGCCGGCCCCCATACCCAGCCCCAGAACAACACCGACAGCACGATCACCAGCGTCGGCACTCCGAATCGCCTCCCCAGCAGCGTCGGCTCGATGAAATTCCCCAGCAGCGTGTTGATGGCAAAGTAGCCCAGCCCCACGATCACCGCAGCCCCGGGGCTCAAGGTCAGCAGCGCGATGATCACCGGGGGAATGCCGGCCACGGTCGAACCGATCGCGGGAATGTAGTTCAAGATGAACGCGATCAGACCCCACAACAGCGGATATTCCAACCCCACCGCCAGACACAGCAGTCCGGCCAGCAGGCCGGTGGCGATGCTGACCAGGGTCTTGATCGCCACGTAACGCTGGATGTCCACCGCCGAGTTCATCAGCCCGGACATGTCCGGCCCGCCGGCCTCGTGGATCGCCCGCAGGCGCCGCGGGAAATTCCTCGCCTCCACCAGCATGAACGACATCACCAGGAACACGATGAACAGCATGGTGAACATCGACTTGACCGTGCCGAACAGCCGGCTGCCGAGGGCGAACGCATCCCCCACGTAGTCCCGGTCCTGAAAGAACCCGGTCAGGGCCGTCCAATCAAACACCCCTTCGACGGTATCGGTCATGCCGGTGAAACCACGCTCCTCCAGCTGCTGCGCCCGCGCCGCCGAGGCCTCGCGGATCTCGTCGATGTAACCCGGCACCTTGGACCAGAATGCGGAGCCGAAATGGGTCCCGATGTAGACCAGCAACAGCACCACCGACAGGTTCAACAGCACCGCCACCGTCACCGCCAACCCGTAAGGCACCCGGTAGCGCCCGAGCCAGCGGATCAACGGCAGACTCAACACCGCCAGGAAGAAGGCAATGCTGACCGGAATCAGGAAGTCAGCCGCGATCTTCAGCGCTCCAATCACCAGCACCAGGCAGGTGAGCATCCACAACACGCGCAGACTGCCCCCGGACATCGCCTGCTTGAGCAAGTTGCCGCTGCTGCTTTCCTCGCCGGGGGGAGCCGTTGCCATAGTCCTCAAGCAAACCCCGGAAGCGACCTGATTCAACCCCGAACCACGAGCGCGACCGAGTTGTCACTGTTACCACCCGCAGCCGCCCGTGGATGCCGGACACCCTCACCTCAGGCCCGTTCCCATCCGCCACCGCCCACAACCGCGCTCAACCCTCTTGATACCGATACCCGACCCCATGCACCGTGACGATGATGCGCGGCTGCCCGGGATCCTGCTCGACCCGCTTCCGCAGTTGGGAAATGTGCTGGTCGAGCGTCCGGCTGTTGGGCAAATACTGGAAACCCCAGCACTCGTCGAAAAACAGATCCCGCGACACCACCCGCCCGCGCTGGCGCCACAACAGGTGCAGGATCTTGACGTCGCGCGGTCCAAGGTCGATCACCGCCCCCTCACGATACGCGCGCAACTCCTCCGGAACGACTTTCAAGTCATTCATCGTGAAGGACTCGGGAACCTCGTCCCGGCGCGCCTGCCGCGGGCCCAGCAGCCGCCGGCCGACCGCCCGGATCCGCGCCACCACCTCGCGCCGGCCAAATGGCTTGCTGATGAAGTCGTCGGCCCCCAACTCCAACCCCAACACCGCGTCCACCTCACCGGACTTGGCGGTGATGAACACGATGCCGATGTCCGGGTCCACCTGCCGGACCTGGCGACACACGTCGTAGCCGCTCACGCCGGGCATCATCACGTCGAGGCACAGCAATTCCGGATGCTCGGCCTCGAACATCCGCAACGCCTCCCCTCCATCCCCCGCCGCCAGGGCCTCAAACCCCTCGGCCGCAAGGATTTCCACCAGCGCCGCCCGGGTGTGCGCGTCGTCCTCCGCAATCAGTATCTTCATGCCGTCGCCGTCTGCTCCTCCGGCTCGGACTCACTCGCCCGCGCCGGGATCGACCCAGATTCATCCGAACCCGCGCCAATTTCAAGCTCGACCTCAAACACCGCCCCCACCCCGCCGGGACCGGCGCCGCACCTGACCCCGCCCCCGTGCGCCGCCGCCAGCTCCCTGACAATGCCAAGCCCCAGCCCGGCGCCCGACACCCCCTCGGTCACCGAGTCGCTCAACCGCACGAACGGACGGAACAACCGCTCGCGATCCCGCGCCGCCACCCCCGGACCGCGATCGCTCACCGTGAGCCGCAACCGGCCGTGCTCGATCGCCGTCTCGATCCCCAGCCAGCGGCCACCAACCGCATACTTCTCCACATTGCTCACCAGATTGGACAGGATCTGCTCCAGCGCGTCGCGGTCCAGCGCCACCGGCCGCCCCGCCCCACGCTTCCATTGCACCTCGATGCCGTGCTGCTTCAGGGTCGGCTCAAAGCACGCGAGCACCTGCTCAACCACCTTGTCCGGCACCGTTTCCACCGGCCGCAACCGGGCCGCCTGACCACGCTCGCGGGAGGCAAAGCTGAGCACATTGTGGATCAACCTCCCCAGCCGGCCCACCTCGGAACCGATCACCTCGCTGTAGTGCCGCGCCCGTGGGTCCCCCTCCGGCAGCCGCTCTTGCAGCAGCTCGGTGTAAAGCCCGATGTTGGTCAACGGCGTGCGCAGCTCGTGCGACACCTGGTTGACGAAGTTGACCCGCTGCTCGGCCTGCCTCAGCTCGGCCCGCTGCTGATGCCACAGGAACCACGCCAGCGCCACCACCACCAGCCCGGCCGCCACCAGCGAACTGACCAGCGGCACCAGGAACGCCCGGTTGCCCCGCCCCACCAACAACTGCAGGTCACCCATCGCCTCCAGCCGCCAGCCCTCCAAGGGCAACGGCAACTCCCGCCACGCCAGCACCTCCCCGCCGGCGTCCCCATCCTCCGAGTCCACCCCGCCTCCCCAGCGATGCAGCACCTGCCCGCGCTCGTCCACCAGCCGGTAAACCACCCGCTCCACCCCGTCGACCGCCCCCGCCGGCTCACCGTCGACAACCCCATCGCCAGTCCCGGATTCCGCCACCTCGCCCCCCCGGCTGCGGTGAACCTGCACCTTCAATTCAGTCACCGCCTCCTCAAACGGCAGCGCCTCGATCAAATCGGAGATGAACGCCATCCGCTCAAGCTCAATGCCGCACACCCCGTCGTCATCGCCCAGCGTGCGATCGCCCAACGTCCGCCACAACGCCCAATGCCGGCCATCGCCATGATACCAGTCGCGCCAGCCCTGGTCCGGCAACTCCCCATCCTCCCCGGGCCGCCGACCCACCGCCGCCGCAAATCCCCCACCGGCCAAACTCTCCGCCCGCCGCAGGAACTCGCGCTCGCGCTCGCTCAAACCCGGATCATCCGGCTGCGGCCAAAGCCAGCCGCCATGGCCGTCCAGCACAAACACCTGACGCACCACCCGATCCCCCAGCGCCCACTGCCGCCATTGCTCGGGCCCCTCCACCGCCACCGCTTCCAGCATCGATTCCAGCCGCCGCTCATGCGCCTGGATCACCTCGTCCAAACGACGTGAAAAGTCCTGCAACCTGTTGACCAACAACGATTGGGATCGATCAGAGGCAGCCGCACGATCGGCCTGCCAAAGTTGCCAGCCCATCCAGCCCAGCAACCCCAGCGCCAGCAGCACGATGCACAGCAGCGGAACCAGCAGTCGAGTCTTCAACACCCCCATCATACACGCTTCGCCGCCACTTTCCCGCTCCGAGTTCAGCGTTCCTGTCAGGCGTCAGGCCTTTTTCCGCGGCATGCGTAAAAACACCCGCGCCCGGCCGGCGACCCCTGCCCCCGACGCGCCGGTCACGATCGCAAACTTGCACCAGCCGCCACGTGTGTGAATCATCCCCACCATCATGCGCCACACCCCCGCCCCCTCGCCCCCAGATCGCCGCCCCCAGCGCCAACCGGGGCTCCTCGGCCCAACCCTTATTCTCATCGCCTCCCTGGCAGCCGCCATCCTGTCCCACCCGCGCCCCGGTCTCACCCAAACCGAACCGGACCCGCCCGAGCTCACTCTGGTCGATCCCGAACTGTCACCCGATCTGTTTGTCTGGACCGATACCTGCAACGTCCACGTCCTGCGCCACGGCAATGCCGCCCTGCTGATCAACCTCGGCGACGGCAGCGTGCTCGATCACCTCGCCACCATCGGCGTGCAGCGGGTGGAATGGGTGCTCTTCACCCAGCACCAACGCGAGTTCGGCCAAGGCGCCCCCCGCCTCGACCGCGATCCCAGCGGCACCAGGGTCGGTGCCCCCGAGGCGGAACGGGCCCTGTTTGAACAACCGCACTCGTTCCGCCGCATCCACGTGCGCCTCGGCGACCCGCACACCGTGCACGGCGCCAGCTATGTGCGTCCGCCCGTCGAACCGGTGACCATCGACCAGGGGTTCGAGCCCGGCGACAGCTTCGGCTGGCACGGGCATGAAATGCAGGTGGTCGACACCCGCGGCAACAGCCCCGGCGGGATCACCTACCTGCTGCACCTCGGCAATCAACGGGTCGCTTTCAGCGGTGGACTCATGCTCGACGGCGCCCGCATGGCGAACTGGTATGACAGCGAGTGGGACTACGGCTTCGGCGCCGGACCGCGCGCCCTGCGGCAATCGGTCGACCGCCTGCTCGAACACGAGCCCGACCTCATGCTGCCCGGCCACGGCCCCGCCATCCCCAATCCCGCCGACCAGCTGCGCGACTACGCGGAGAAACTCGCCGAGGTCTATCGGCTGCACCTCCGCGGCTACGACCTCGGCGCCGACGACGCCTTCCACGACAACCTGACCGAACCCACCGAGGTGCCGAACCTCGGCCGCATCATCCCCAGCCTGTTCAAGATCCTCCGGCCCGAAGGGTTTCACGGCAACTTCGGCATCCTCATCGCCGATGACGGCCACGCGCTGGTGATCGATTGCGGCCTGATGAGCGAGGACCTTCTCGCCCAGGTGCTGCAGGGGCTGGTCGACCACCACGGGCTGGTGGCCATCGACGCCCTCGTCGTCACCCACATGCACGGCGACCACTTCCTCATGGCGCCCTACCTCAAGCAGCACTGGAACGCCCAGGTGTGGGCGCTGGACAACATGGTGAACCTGATGCGCCATCCCCAACACTTCGATTACCCCGCCATGATCCAAAGCTACGGCCACCGCCGCCCCGACGGCAGCCCGCTCGACGGCGTCGAAGTCGACCGCGTGTTCGAGGACGGCGAAACCTTCGAGTGGCGCGGCCACCGTTTCACGGTCGACTGGATGCCCGGCCAGACCGAATTCGCCCTCTGCCTGCACGGCGAGATCGACGGCCGGCTGGTGGCCTTCACCGGCGACAACCTGTTCGGCGATCCCGACAACCCCGAACACACCGGCAACGAGGCGCTGGTCGCGCGCAACAGCACCATCCTCGAGGAAAGCTACATCCACGCCGCCGAATACCTCACCGAACTGCAACCCGACCTGCTGGTCGGCGGCCACTCCTTCGTCATGGACCGCCCGGCGGAACTGATCGAGCGCTACCGCCGCTGGTCCTACGCCATGCGCGACGCCCTCCTGACCCTCAATTCGGAGCAGCCCTACCCCTATTGGTATGATCCCTTCTGGGTCCGCGCCGAGCCCTACCGCATCGCCCTCACACCCGGCCGCGCCGGCGACGCGGTGATTTGGGTGCGCAACTTCCACGACCGCGAACAAGCCCACCTCCTCAAGTTCCATCCGCCCGCCGGCGTCACCGTGGAGCCGGCCGTGATCGAAGGCAAGGTGGACGCCGGATCACGTGACTCGTTCCCCCTGCGGGTGACTCTGGCCCCCGGCACCGACCCCGGACCGCACCTGGTGGGGATCGACATCACCCTCGACGGCCGCCGCTACGGCCAGCGCTTCGACTTCATCGTCCACCACCAGGAAGAAGCCGAGGAGTAACGGACGCGCATACGCCTCCCTGCCCCTGGTGTGGTGATCGCGAAATAGCTGGGTGAAATGCGCGAGGGATTTTTTTCAAGATCAAGGCGCGACGAGGGAGCGGATGAACATCCGCGACTGAGGAGCAACGCCGAGCTTGGGAAAAAGCA
>SKLO01000350.1 GCA_007123195.1 Verrucomicrobiales bacterium
GGCGGCCTCGAGCACGTGTTCGACTGGCGGCGCGTGGACCTGTTGTGGGCGCCGCCGATGGACCGGCGCAGCCGCGGCGGCCGGCTGGTGGCGGAGCTGGAGGAGGCTGGTTCCGACCGGGCCGGCCCGCCGTGGCACCGCCGGCGCATGCCGGCGATCCGGCGGCTGGAGGCCGGTGCCGTGGTGCCTCTGCACGACGGTCGTGGCCGTGGCCTGGCGGTCACGGCCCACGTGCTGCACCCTTCTCCCGGCTGGCGTGCCGCCGATTCGGATGATGGCGCCATGGTGGTGCGGTTCGATGTCGGTCCGTGGCGGGTGTTGTGGTTGAACGACGCCGGCTGGAACACCGAGACCCTGCTGGTGGAAACCTTGGCCCCTGAAGAGCTGGCGGCGGACGTGGTCATCAAGGGCTGGCACGGTCGCGATGACAGCGGCGTCGACCGCTTTTGGCGGACGGTGTCGCCGCGGGTGGTGGTGGCCGGCGAGCCCGGCCCGCGGGAGGGCCGCGGTCGCGAGCGGCTGTTCGGGCTTTGGCAGGATCTCGGGGCCGCGGTGTTCGACCAGGCGGAAAGTGGTTATGTCAGCGTCGACCTGTGGACGGATCGAATGGTCGTGAGCGGCTGGCTCGACCGGCGCGAGCGGGTTCTGGTCCCTTAGGACTGACTCAGTCGATGTTGGCGAGCTGGTCTTGCCGGCGTCCGCCGTGGTCGAGGGCCGGCCAGAACTCGGTTTCGGCCAGCCCCATCCACGGATCGTCGAGGGGCGTCAGGAACAGGTCGGCATACACAAGGTCGGTGAGCTGGCCGAGGTCCGACGGGATGAGGCCTTCGGCGAACCACTGGCGCAACCGCGGTCGCAGCACCATTTCGTTGAGCGCGGTGTCGCCGGCGATGGCCTGTTCGAGTTGACCGACCATGGCCGCCAGACGGGCCGGATCGTGGTCGGCGCCCTGTTTTGCGCGGATCAGCGCCCGCGCCTCCGGGCTCAGTTCAACTTCGCCGCGGCGGCGCTCGCTGTCCCGCATCAGCATGTCGGCGAGCGGGGGCGCCGGCGACGGCCCGCCCATGCCGGCCTGGCGCAGTGCCGGGAACTCCATGATGGTTTTTGCCATGGTGAGGGCGGCGGCGGCGGCAGCTCTGGCCTCGGGTTGCATCTGCCCGGCGCGGCCATTGCGGCTCAGCCAATCCTCCCACAACAGTTCCGGCATGGTGCCGCGGACAATCTGGAGCCGCTCGCGGTGATGGCGACGCAGGAAATCCATGTCGTGCGCCGGATTTCGCCGGACATATTGCTCTGTGAGTGCCATGGCTTCCGTCAGCCAGCCGGCGAATTCCCGGGGACTGTAGAGTCCGGGCAAGGCGTCGAGCGGTGTGCCGTCGAGGGCCAGCAGGTAATGAATGCTGTTGCCGGTGATGGTTTGTTCAAACCGGCGACCGTCGCCGTAGTCGATGGTGATGCGCGGCGCCGGGCGCACCGATTCCCAATGCAGCACAAAACTCTCGCGCAGCAGTTCCGAGATCCCCGGGTCGGGATACAAGGTGGTGCGGAACAGGCGACTGTTGGCGCAGCTCAGTTCCTCGTCGAGCCGTCCAAGCAGGCGCAATGACAGGATCGGGCGTTGCAGCTCGGCGGCGGCGCGTTTGGCCGCGGCCAGGTCGGTGTGCCAGAACAGGCCGGAGGCGTGGGCGTCGCGCTGGGCGGCGACTTGTTCGATGGCATGTCGCAGGCGCGCCAGCCGGCGTTCGCCCGAGGCCGCGCGCGCATGGGCCTGGCGAACGGTGGTTGCCAGGTTGTCCGGTGAGAACCAGATGGACAGGTGCCGGGTCGCGCTGGGCGGCTCGATGGCGCTTCGGTTGGCAGCCGGGTCAGGGTCGGGGTCGGGAGCAGCTGGCAATGGTTGCGGGATCCACAGGCGCTCGATGTCGAGCCGGTGGGTTTGCAGCAGCACCTGGAGACCGTCGGGACCGGCCTGGCGCAGTGCGCGGATGGCTGCCCCGGCGCGTTCGGCATCGGCACCCACGGCCTGGCGGGCATGCTGATGCAGGCATGGGTCGCTGGCGGATGTGGCCGCAGCCGTGGTGTCGGTGTCGGTATCGGTGTCAGGGCCGGCATCGAGACCGGCACGGGTGGCCGCGGTGGCCACGCTCAGGATGAACACCGGGACAATGGCCCAGCGGGTGGCGAAGCGGAGTGGAGGCTTGGAGAACAGGCTCATGTCCGCAGCATGGCACCCGCAGCCGGTGGATGTGTCAGGTCCGGGTGAAAAGGTTGTAAAAGATTTCTCCCAAGGAACCGGGGTCAGGAAACGGATGTGGCTCGGCCTCATTGCCGGCAGGCAGAGTGGGGTAGACATTCCTGTCTGCCCTGCCAGTGCCTTGCCCAAGGATCGCCCGTCAGGGGTCAGGGGTCGGGAAGGACCAAGGGGGCTGCGCCGGGGCTGGTGGGCTTGGGTTGGACGGGGCAGTGGCTTTGTTTTGGCTCCGGCACCCAGGATGGCTGCCGGCACGGTGCGTCCCGCGGGATTGCCACCCCGCGGGGTAGGGCGAGGCATCCCTGCCGAGCCGCGCAGGCCGGAGGACCTCCTTTCGCCTCACCGCCTCGCACACCAGACCGACCGCGGATTGACCGCGAAGAGCCAGAGCCAGCGCAAGCCGCGAACCTGCCGCGGCCCCGGTCTCCGCGCCGGTCCGGCGAACGCGGCTCGCCAGATAGAATGAGAAGGCTCGCCCTACCGTTGCCAACGCTGTTCATTGGCCTTGGCAGCGCGGAGCTTCCCGCGGGAAACGGCTTTTGGGTGATCGATCACAAGCACCGGCTACCGCCCGCTCTTGCGCCCGGTCTTCATGGTCCAGTGGGTCGCGCCCCCGCTGATGCCAAGCCCCAGCGTGTCGGGTCCATCGGCGAACATGATGAAGCGGTGGCCGTCGCTCGCCCACCATCCATCGTAGGCCGACTGCGGCCGCCCGCCCCCGCTGTTGGCATAGATGTTCTCGCCCGCGAACGAGCCTTCGAAGTCTGCGTTGCGCACCCGTTGCGCCGGCGTGCGGTGGTCGGCCACCGGCGATTCGTGGGCGAAATACCCCATCCGCCGCATTTCCTCCGAGTGACCGCGGGCCGCCTCCGAAAGGCGTTCGTCCAGCCGCAGCGGTGCCAGGCCCATCACATGCCTGGCGGTGTTGAGGATGCGCGCGAACTCCACCTGCTGGCGGCTCGCCCACCTCTGCGCCGAGTTGTGCTCGTGCGCCGCCTCCAGCGCGGCGGTCGCCTCCAACACCTTCTCCTCCCCCGACTCCCGAGCCAGCACATCCTCCGGCAGCGCCTGTTCCCGCCCCTCCTCCAGAGCGTCCTCAGTCGTGATGCTGCGGCCGTCGCACCACGCCAGCTCCACCCAGATCTCCGCCAATACTGCCAGCGTGTCATCGAGCCCGCCGCCATCCCTCCTTCCCACCGCCGAGTCGACCCGGCGCAAGGCCGTCTCCACCCCCGCATACATGCGGTCCAGCTCCCTGATCCTGCCGGGATCCTTGTCGTGATCGGTGCGCAGGAACGCCATCGTCTCCGCGCGCGCCTCCGCCAGCGCCTCAAGCCTCGTGCCAAGGTCGTCGCCCCGGCCCGCCCGCTCCAGCGCCGTCTCGAGCCGCGACCGATGATGGGTCTGCGCCCGCAGCAGGATCTCACGGTAAACCTCCCTGCCCCCCTCGCCCAGCCGTCGGCCGGCCTGGTAGGCTCCCTGACGGCGGGAGGCGATCGGCGAACTCATGAACTCAACCGCCCGCGCCTTTTGCGCTTCGGTCAGCTCGGCCGCTTCCCCGGCCCCGCCAGCCTGCGCGGGCGCGTCAGCCGCGGCGGCGACCGCCATCCACCGGGTCGCCATCACCAGACACAGCAGAGCCAGGAACCGCGCACCGTTCATTGTCCCGCCTGACAACTTTCGCGCCGCCCTCCGGCGTGCACCCGTCGGTTTGCGACAAGCCGACGAAAAATCCCGCGCCGCGTCCTGGGCGTACGCCGGCGACCGGCTGCGTCGTCGCAGGAACGCATGCGCCGGCTGCCAGTAAAGCTGGCACAACCCGGTCATTAACCGCGGGAGGTTCCTACCACCACTCCATCCTTGATGGTGAGATTCACGCGATCGGTGCGGTAGTCGGTGGTGCCGAACAGGGCCTCACCGTCGCGCGCCATCACCCGGATCACCAGTCCGCGATCCTCCGCCAGGCGAGCCGCCTCGGCTTCGGTCTTGCCGATGAAATCCTGGTCCGTGCCCTTCGCCACCAGCGCCTTGACCTCCTCCAGCTCGTCCCGTCCGACCTGACGACCGTGGTCGAGATGGAACGGCGATTCGTCATCCACCCGCGGCCCGAGGATGAAAATCCATGCCCCTTCGAGCTGCGGCGAGAACACATAGTCCGCCACGTGCTCCAAACCGGGGGCAAGATTCGCCGGCTTCCGCGCCCAGGCCACCGCCAGCTCATCGCCCGCCGCCACCTTGCCCGCCAGAGTCTCCCTCACCACGATGACTCCCCGGTGCCCGCCGTCGGCGTCCTCGCGCTGCTGCAACTCGCCAATCACAATCAGCTCTGCCTCGGCCACCAGCAGTTCCCGGTCGGGAACCGCCACCGCGGCCGGAGCCTTGCTCGCGGGCGAAAACATCAGCAGGGCCAACAAGGCCGGGGCAATCAGGAGCAATTTCGGTTTCATGGGCATTCAATGGGTTCTCATAATTATCCGGAAATCCGCCCGCCAAGTAAAGCGCCATTTGATCTGGGAGGGATCGTTTCCTGAGTCAGCTTCCATCGCGGATTCTTTCGCCTGCTGCGAGTGAAGCCGCCGCGTGGTTCCGATCCCGGACCGCGCGCAGCCCCCACAGGAGATCGAATTGCGCCAATTCAACCTGCGTGACGCCCTGGAGGGCCGGGATGCGGCCGGGTTAATGAGAGGCGCGGCGGGCGCCATCAGGGGTCAAGCCTGGGGCTGCCTGCGCCGCCGGTCCTCACGCCAGGCGGTTGTCGCCGGCGTTCTCGTCCTGGTGAACCGTCACCGGCCAGCCGGCGAACTGGTTGTCCGGGTTGCCGTCGGTGGCGTCGATCAGGAACTTGAAGGCCTCGAGGTGATAGGTCCGGGCGTCGGTGTCGACGGTGACAAAGCCGAAGCCGCTGGCCTTGATGTGGGCGCGTTGGTAACGCGGGAGCTGCCGGTCGTCGGGTTCGGGATTGCCGACGGCATACATGTAAACCTTGTTGCCGAAGCCATCGAGGTATTCACCGGTGTGGGGCATTCCGTGGGCGGGGCGGTGGCTGTGTTCCATGCCGACCTCGTCGGCCCGCCACCAGCGCTGGTAACCGGTCGCAATGGCCGGGGTGCAGTAGGACCAGGCGCTGTCGCGCTGCGATTCCACGCCGTATTGCGCCAGGCTGGCGAGATGCTGGTCGCCGCTCAGGTGGAGCGCCTTGGCGGGGCGGATCAGATCGATGGCGCGGTTTCGCGGGGTCTGTGGCCAGCCGCCGGAGTCGAGGTCGGCCTTGAGATAGTTGTGGTACCGGCCGTGGTGGGTGGCGAGGTTGGCAAAGGGACTCTGGCTGAGCACGATTTTCATCGAGTGACCGCGCCAGTCGCCGGCCCACTGCTCGAGAAACGCCTCCTGACGCTCGCCGAGCAGCCGCAGGCCGGGCTTGTCGAGGGCGGGGGTGTCGAAGTCAGGATCGTCAATGTGATCGGGCCGCCCGCCGCCGGTCTCGACCTCATGCGGGCCGCTCTTCCACTTGCGATCGGACAGGATGGCGAAGCCGACGCCGCCGTAGACCATGTCGCCATAGTAGACGCTCATCCCTTGGGCGATGGGGGTGGGATCGTGGAAGTCGGGATGGTGCGCGGTGTGGGTCAGGTGGACCACATTGACCATCTCCACCGGCTGGATGTAGCCGACGTAGGAGGAGGTTCCCTTGCTCTTGTCCGGCATGTCGATGCCGCCGTCGCCCCAGAGATTGCCGTGAAACACGTCGTGGTCGTCGGTGATGAGAATCGTGGGGGAATTCCGCATCGCCTCGCGGAAGCACCAGCCGTGCTGGTAGAATTTTCTCAGATAATTGAGAATCGCGGGGCCGGCCGGCTCGCGGATGACGCCGAATCCGCCGTGGGCTTCGTAGAGCTGGTCGCCGGAGAAATACAGCAGGTCGGGGTCGAGCTTGACCAGGTTCTCCGCCACCGGGGCGTAAGGGAAGGCGTAGTCGTTCTGGCAGGTCATGGCGGCGATGCGCAGCGGCCGGCCTTCGGGGTTGGCCTTGATCTTCCCGCTCCACTCGTGCTCGTGCTGGCCGCCGTCGCGCAGGCGCTCGCGGTA
>SKLO01000337.1 GCA_007123195.1 Verrucomicrobiales bacterium
AGGAGGCTGGGCCGCCGTTCTGGCGGCCGCCACCCAGACGCTGGTCAGGGTGTCGGAGCCCACCGCCGGGCGGTAAGTGACCGGCCGCGCCTGATCGTCGTCATCCGGATCGTCGTCATCCAGCAGCGACGGCATGCGAACAAAGTCATCCACCAGATCAATATCGCCCCCATCGAGCAACCCGTCGCTGGAATCGTCGTCTCCTGCGCCGGGTGCCGGCGGTTCGGCAAGCGGATGGCTTTGCGCCAGTCCCCGCTCCAGCTTTTCGACCCCCTCCTGCACCTGGGAGGCGTCGGCGGACAGCTGGTCGAGCGTGGCCAGAATCTCGCGGGCGTCATCGATCCGGTCACGCAGCCTGGGCAGCGTCTGGTCAAGCTCGGTGCGGGTTTTGTCGAGGCGCACGGCAATGGCGTCGCTGAATCGGTTGGCGTATTGCTCCAGCAGGTCACCGGACAGGCGCTTGGACACGCCGGGGAAGGCGCGATCGAGCATCGCGCTGATCTCCTCCTCGAGTGCCAGCTTGCCGACATCGCCCAGGCGGCTGGCCTTGACCTTGGCGGGAATGGGATGGTCCGGCTGTTCGTTGGGTCCGAAAGTGCGTCGTCGGACCTTGGCCAGTGTGCGGCACAGCAACCAATCCCAGATGGTCTTGCGCACCGGCAGGGACGCCAGCGAGATCGAGTCATCGTAGGTCACGTCGGCCGGCTTGAGCTCGTCCGGGTGGATCGAGTCACTGGTTTGGATTTCAGCGAGTGACAATCCGGCGGTGTCCATCGCGCGCACGGTTTCCGCGCCCAGCTCAGCGCCGCAGCGACTGCCCCCGGTGAGCCTTTGGATGCGTTCCCCTGCATCCTTGCGGATGCGATCGACACAGGCGTCGATGCCGGGCCGCACATGGTCGCGCAGCAGGTCTTCCAGGCTTTCGTCGGTGGTGAACCACTGGTCCACCCGGCCGGACAGGTCCGAGTGCAGACGCTGCTTCTCAGCCTCCGCGAACTGCTCCCCATCCGCCTCGCAGACGTCGCGCGAGCCGACGAAGGCGGAGGGCCAGTCGACCTCGTCGAGGCGGGCCACGGCGTCGCGTCGCTGCTGTTGGCGTCCGACCTCCTGCTCGAGATCAGCGAGCCTGGTGCGGAACTCGCCGAGACACTCGGCGGAGACGTGATCCTGCACCTCGGCCAGCAGGGTGTGCCCCTGGCGCAGGCTGTCGCGCATGAAGTTGATCAGGTAGTCGTTGCTGTTGAGGTAATCGGTCAGGTCGGCAAGGAAGCCGTCGAAGGTCGGCGTGGCGCTGTCAGACCCCGCGGCGGCTGCGGACGGGGTCGGTGCGGGGCGGAATCCGGCCCAGATGGTGCCGGGACCCGGCGGCGCGGGAGCGATGGCGGCGAACCCGGTCCAGATGGTGCCGGGACCGACGGCTGACTCCGCGGCGTCGTCCTGGGGCTTGGGTTTCAACAGGAAATCAAATGGCTCGGGCTTCGCCTCGCCGGCATCGCTGCCGTTGGCGCTACCGCCCTGAAGGCTGGCGGCGGCCGAGTTGAGCAGGTCGATCGGGTAGATCTTCAGGCGCCCCTCGTCGCACGCGCGCCGCAGTGGCGCGCTCATCGACAGCGAGCGGAAGGCCTCGACGATGCGGTCGGGATGACGGCTTTCGAGGCTCGGGTGCAATTCGCCGTCGGGACCGAGGTCGCGTTTGTTGGTGTCGATGTTGACCACCAGGAAGATGCGCGAGAACAGGTCGAGCAGATCGTTGAACTCCTCGAACACCTGCTCAAGGAACAGGTTGTCGGTCTTGACCACGAACACCGCGCAGGCCGCGCTGTCGCGGAACTCGCGGGTCATCAGATCGTAGCCGAAGCGCATCCGGCTGTAGAGCCCCGGGGTGTCGACCAGCACGGTGTAGGAGGTTTTCAGCGTCTCGGCCGGGAGCCCGATGTCGATCCGGCGGATGGCCTCGGTGAAATGGCTGCTCGGGTCGAACACCTCGCCGAGATCCTCGGTCTGGCGGATGCGGTCCGCCAGTTCCTGGTGGTGGTCGGTGATCACCTCCTGCATGCGGGCGCTGTCAGCGTATTCCTCGATGCGCCCGTTGTATTTGGTCACGAGGATTTCGGGGTCATCGGCATGGCGGACGTAGACCAGGCAGGGGTAAGCGGGCAGTGAACTGACCTCGCTGACATAGGCCGAGCTGATGGCGTTCATGAGCGTGCTCTTGCCGCTCTTCAGGGGGCCGAAGATGATCACGTAGGCCTGCTGGTCCTCGACCTTGTCGAGCAGGTTCTTGAGCCGGTGGTGCAGGTCGGTCAGGCCCGACAGCGCGGGCTTGAGGGCATCGGCGTCCGGTTTGTCACGCAGGTTTTCCACGCTGTCGCGCAGGATTCCCCGGAGGGGTTGCAGCACTTTGGCGTAACCTTCGCAGAACTGGGAAAACTCGGTCTTCATTCGCTCGGACATGGGGTGGATGGGACTTCAGGGTTGATGATTACGGGCCTGGGACCCGGCGGCTGGCAGGACGGAAACTTGCCGCCACGTGGTGCCCGCCACGCCTTGCGTCGCCACCCGGACCGGCCGCGGGGGCGGGATGAGTCCGGCGGAATGGGGGCGGGGCATGTTGGGGCCAATCGGCAAGGCGACGGGGTTGGGTGACGGATGAGCGCCGCGCGGCCCAGCTTGATCCGGCCACGCGGGCGGCCGCGGCTGTCTGCGCAACCGGTCGATCAACCAGCCACCGCAGACCCTGCGGCTCAAATCAGCATAGGCATGGCTCGGAAACCCGTCCAACCCTTTTCCATGGCACGACGGAAAATCGCGGCCAGCCGGCCGCGGTGGTTCGCCGTGACCGCGCGGCCGGCGGCCTTGTCGCTTTGTGAGTAATGCCGGCGCGCCCGTGATGCCGCTTGCGGAAAAGTGCTTGCGGCGGTTGATTGCCGCTGATGCAAGACCGAACCAGCACCGGGGCGGAGCGGCCGAGCGGCGTTGGCCGGCCAGCCGGGTTTGATCCTCGCAAGGCGGCCGGCTTGCTCGCGGCCGCGCTGGCCGCCGCGGCCGGGATCGGTTGCGCCGGCCTGACACCGTATGCCGAGGTGCGCGAGGCGGTGCCAGACGAAAGCTGGGTCGAGGTGGATGGTCGTCAGATCCATGTCGTGCAGCAGGGTGAGGGTCCGGCGGTGTTGTTGCTGCACGGCTTCGCCGCATCGTCCTACAGTTGGCGCGAGCTGATGCCGTTGCTGGCCGGGGAATTCCACCTGATCGCACCCGACCTGCACGGCTTTGGCTGGACCGAACGCCCCCGGGAACCGGATGCCTACCACCCGGCCGGCCAGGTGACGATGGTGCGGCACCTGCTCGACGCCCTGGGGGTCGATGACTGCGTGATCGTGGGTCATTCCTACGGGGGCGGGCTTGCCCTGCTGTTGGCTCAGCAGCAACCGGATCGCACCACCGGCCTGGTGCTGGTGGCGGCGGTGGATCCCTACACGCGCGCCGCGGCCCCGCCCCCGGAAGCCGATGGGGGCAGACGGCCGACGTGGATCGGCAGGGCTTCGTCGCGGGTGGCCTACGCCGGTGCGAGGTGGCTTGTGTCCGAGCCGCGCATGTTCCGACGGGCACTGGGCCAGGCCTACGCCGATCGTTCAATGGTGACCAGCGAGCTGGCCGAAGCCTACCGGACCCGGCTGGCGGTGGAGGGCTTCGATCACGCCTGGCACGGGTTCACCAGCGCCGGCGGCCGGTGGCCGGCGATGGAGCCGGATCTCATTCCGCCGACGATGCCGGTGGCGGTGATCGCCGGCAGCCGCGACCGGATCGTGCCTCCGCGGGCGGTCAGGCGGCTGGCCGGGCGCTGGCCGGATGCCGGCTGGCATGCGCTCGACGGGGTGGGACACATGCCGATGGAGGAGGCGCCGGAAGCGGTGGCGCAGGTGATTCGGGAGCTGGCGGAACGGGGGCCAGAACGGCATCGGAGGTAAGGCTTCGAACGGGTTGTGGGACCGGGAGGTTGGGGGTAGGCGCCAGTGAACGTTTGCATTCGCGACCGGCCATGGCTATACCAGCGTTCCCTGACCGCGACGTGGCTTGCCTGGACCATGGTTGCAAGCCGCGTTTGGCCGATCTTCGCCACCGAGCATGCCCGCCTTGTCCACTTCGCATCTGCTGCTCATCCCGAGCTACAACGCCGGCCCCAAGTTGCGGGAGACGGTGGCCGGGGCGCTGCAGCAATGGAACCCGGTATGGGTGGTGATCGACGGCAGCAACGATGGTTCGGATCACGATCTGGAGAGCCTGGCCGGACCCGGTCAGGAACTGAAGGTGCTGCGGCTGCCGCGCAACCGCGGCAAGGGAACGGCCGTGCTGCACGGCATCGAACTGGCCCTGACCGGGGGATTCACCCATGCGTTGACGATGGATTCGGACGGCCAACATCCGGCGTCCGAGATCCGCCGCTTCATGGAATGCTCGCAGCGCCGGCCCGAGGCCATGGTGCTGGGCAGGCCGGTGTTTGACACCAGTGCCCCGACCGAGCGCGTGATGGGGCGCAAGCTGGCCAACGCCTGCGCCGCGCTGGTGTCGGCCGGCGGCGGCATCGGCGACTGCCTGTTCGGGTTCCGGGTCTATCCGCTCGAAGCCATGCGCAGGGCCATGCGCGCCACCCGCTGGGCGCGCCGGTTCGACTTTGATCCAGAGGTGGCGGTGCGGATGTCGTGGGCCGGCACCCCGGCGGTCAACGAGCCCTGCCCGGTGCGCTATTTCCGGCCCGACGAAGGCGGGGTGAGCCATTTCAACTACCTGCGCGACAATGTGCTTTTGACCTGGATGTTCGTGCGCCTGGCCGCTGGTTGCCTGATCCGTCTTCCGCGGTTGCTCCGCCGCCGCGCATGAGGTAAGTCAGGGGCAACCATCGTCTTCATGATCAAGCGCTTGTTTTCCCGAACCTTCCTCGGTTTGCTGCTGGCCGTCACCGCAGCCTGTTCCTCGTCCCAAGTGTCGTTGGAATACCAGCCACCCAACATTCCGCAGGAGCTGCGGCGCGGCCCGGCGGTGGTGTCGGTGGGCCAATTCGAAGACCGGCGCGGAGACCCGGAAAATTACCTCGGCGCGATCAAGAGCCCGCTGGGCTCGCCGATTGAGTATGTTGAAACCCGGGTGCCGGTGGCACAAATGATGGCCAACGCGTTCGGCCACGGGTTGAACACCCGCAACATGCTGGCCCGGGGCGGCAGTGGCCGCTTCCTGCTGCAGGGCCAGATCACCTCACTCTACTGCGACCACCTGGCCCGTCCGTATGCCGAAGCCCGCGTGATCGTGCAGTTGGTGGATCGGCGCAGCAACCGCGTGGTTCACACGCAGGTCTACGAAGCCGAGCGACTGCTGCCGGCCCGCGGTCCCAGCCGCGACTCGCGGGTGCTGCTGGCGAGATTGTCCTCGGAGACCGTGCAGATGGTGGTCGACAAGGCGCTCGACGACCCGGCGCTGCGGGCCGCCCTGCGCTGAACCCCATGAATCGACCGCTCCGGCCTCGCGCGGCGCGGCTTGCCACCCTCAACCCCCAAGGTTCCCCCTGCCCATCGTGGCCGCCACCGACCGCTCCCGAGCCAGGCCCGCGGCCGAACCCGCAGCCATGGCTGGGGGCACGGCCGAAACCGCCGCGCCACCGCTGGCGCGGCCGGCGGACATCGGCCACCGGCCGGCGGTCGCCGCGGTGACTTCCCTGTTCCCATGGCGCTGCCATTATCATCGCCACTACAGCCGCGCCAAGCTGTTGACCGATCCGCTCTACCGCGCCATCTGGGAGCAACTCCGCCCGGTGCCGCCGATGACCCTCATCGACCTCGGCTGCGGCCTTGGATTGAACGGACTCTACCTGCGCCAGCGGGGCTGGACGGGCGGTTATCTCGGGATCGACTTCGACCAACGGAAGATCGACCTGGGGCAGCGACTGGTTGAGCGCGGCGGGGCCGACCGGGATCATTTCAACCTGCGGGTCGGCGACCTGCGGCAATACGAGCCCGATTCGTGCGGGCACGTGGCGCTGCTGGACGTGCTGCAGTATTTCACCCCCGGGCAGCAGCAGCAGCTGGTGCGGCGGGTCGCGGCGGCGGTGGCGCCGGGCGGGTTGCTGTTGATCCGCGCCACCTTGCGCCGGCCCGGGCTGCGGTTCCGGATCAACCAGGCGTGCGACTGGTTCGCCCGCGGCGTCAACTGGATGCGCAGCCAGCCGGTCCACTATGCCAGTGGCGACGAACTTACCGAGTGGCTGGGCGCCTGTGGGTTGCAGGGCGAATTCCGCCCGTTGTGGGGCCGCAC
>SKLO01000210.1 GCA_007123195.1 Verrucomicrobiales bacterium
ACCTGCTGTGGGTGATGCGCGCGGGCCGGCGCCGGGACCACGTGGAGGTTTCATTTGCAAGGGGTCGAAAGGAGCCGTGAAGGAAGCGGGCGCAGGGAACGAGCGGCGCGCCCCCGGTCGAATTGCTGCAATTCAACCTACGGTGGTTGCGCTCGCGAGGCCGTGGAGGGGCGGGGTGTTGGGGTGCTGAGTGGGCGGGAGCCGTTGGCCTGACCCTGTGCAGCGGCAGGCGGCAGCCCCGTAGGTTGAATTGGCGCAATTCGACCTGCTGTGGGTGATGCGCGCGGGCCGGCGCCGGGACCACGTGGAGGTTTCATTTGCAAGGGGTCGAAAGGAGCCGTGAAGGAAGCGGGCGCAGGGAACGAGCGACGCGCCCCCCGGTCGAATGGCTGCAATTCAACCTACGGTCGTTGCGCTCGCGAGGCCGTGGCGTGGCGGGGTGTCGGGGTGCTGAGTGAGGGGCAACCTTGGCTTGCCCATGTTCCGTGCTGCGCCCGGGCCACCCGGCCACCCAGCCCTCAGAACGTGCCCGGCTTGAGCAGTTGACGACCCCAGGACCGCATCCACGGATGGACCTTGGCCACTGGACGATCGCGTGGGTCCACCAGCGGTCGGCCCTCGTTGACCCACATGAAGATCGAGCCCTGCAGGTTGAGCACCGGCGACAGTCCGGCATCGGTCAGTTGACCTGCCAGCCGCGACGAGCGCCAGCCGACCGAGCAATAAACCACGATGCGATCCGGTGGGCGGTCGCGCCCGGCCAGGTGTTGTTCCACCTGCGGGCGGCTGGTCAGGTGCAGCGCTTCGGGAATCCGGCTCACCGCCACTTCGCGCGCGCCCCGGCAGTCGATCAGCAGGACATCCTCCCCGGCTTCAAGCCATGCGGCCAGCTGCCCGGTGGAGGTGTGGTCGACATCGGGGAAATCGCGTTCGATGGTTTCCTGAACCGACTCCCAGGTGGGGGCGGCAAGCATGCCGCCGTAGGCCCAGAACACGCTGCCGAAGGCCAGCGCCGCCAGCAGGCAGGCGATGGCAGAGCGGCGTTTCCAGCGGGATCGATGACGGGTCATGGGCGTGGCGGGCGTGGGCGCGATGTTGCGGATCCCGCCACTATGGAAACGCCGGACCGCCCCACGGCGGACGCGTGGGCGCGATGGCGGGGCGGCAACTGGCGGAGCGGCGACGTCCTGGTCGCCGGGTTGAGTGGGAGGAGGATGAGGTGACCATGGAGAGCGCTTTGCACCCGGGCATTCTGGCGCTTGTCCCATGGGCTTTCCATCCGCCAAACATTCGCGGGCGGCGAGGACATCGCCCCTTCGGGACGCAGGCGGCCGGCGGAGTCTTGTGGGCGGTGAGGCGGCGGTCGAAGGGTTCGGGCCGTCGCTGGGTGCGTGGGTTCGCGTGGGCGCGATGAAGGGCGGCAACTCACGGAACGCGCTGGCCCGTGGTGGTGGGTTGCGGCTTCTCTCGTGCGTCAGGGCATGCACCACGCCATCCCGCCGCTCAGGCCGCGGTCGTGAATGCCCTGCGCCGGCGGATCAGCACCAGACCGGCGGCCACCGCCAGCAGCAGCGCGCGCCCCGGCTCCGGCACGGTTGGGTTGGTCAGGTTGAAGCCGGTGTTGTCGACGTAGACGTCGTCGATGAAGTAGCGGTTCTGGTTGGTCGAGTTGACCCCGAGCAGGAAGCGATCAATGGCGTCACCTACCGGTTCACGGAAGCCGAAGGTGTCGTTGCCGCCCGACATGGAGGCCGCCGGCGCGGTCAGCTGCAAGGTCTCGCCTGCGCCGGTGCCTGCGTCGAAGATATGGACCTGATATTGGTCGCTGGCGTTGTCGGCGGTCATCCAGACGTGATACCAGGTGTCGTCCGCGAACGACGGGCTGTCCAGCGTATTGAAACTACCGCTATTGTTAACGCGGAAAACCGACGGAGTGGCCGCCAGAGTGTTGAGCTGCACCCGGTAGGCGCTAAACGCGGTGGGGGTGTTGACGTTGGTCAGGCCGACGTTGGCATCGACGAGGCCATCGCGTCGGTAGCGGAAGAACAGCGTGCCCTGGGAGTTGTTGGCGATCTCGTTGGCACCCAGTGGAACGAAGGCGAACTGGCTGTTGCCACCCATGGTCGCCTGCACGACCCGGTTGCCGGGATTGGTTGGGTCGGCCACCACCGAATACACGCCCGGGGCGGTCCAGGTGGTGCCGATGGCCGAGGTCTGGCCGCCCAGGGCGCCGAGGTTTGAACTGTTGAAATCATCAATCAACACCCAGGCTGCGGAAGCGGGCAGGGCGAGAATTGAACCGACGGAGATGGCGAGGGAACACAAGAGGATTTTCATGCTTGGTCCAAGGATCAAGAAGATCGCGTTCCGGGTCAACCCGATAAATGGTCGGACCGGGAAATTTTTTCCCCGGCTGCCGCTTGTCGGCGCGTCTTTCGGGTTTACAAGCGATAGCCGATAGCTAAAATGCAGCGCCATGATCAAAACACCCACACTTCTCCTCGCCACCGCCTGCCTTGCCTTCGCCGGTCTTACCACCAGCGCCCAAGCAGGCCCGCAAATCGGCCTCGGACCGGCTGTGGTCTTCGGCAACGACGACACCAGCCTGGGCCTCGACCTGGAAGCCGGCTTCAGCAGCCGGACCCAGCAAGTCGGCTCCTTCATCGGCGCCAACCTGCTCTACGCGGGGCTCGACCGGGATGTGTTCGCCAACGGCATCAATACCAGCGCCGATGTCGATTACTTCGTCCTGCAGGGCATTTTCCGCCTGTTGATTCCGGTCACCAGCGACGGCTCGCTCAGCATCTACGGCGAGGGCGGTCTTGGTGCCACCCAAGTCAAGGCGCAGCTCGACCGCGTCAGCCGCAGCGCCGACGACTGGGTCTTCACCTACTCGGTGGGCGCCGGCATCGATTACGCCTTCAACGAAGTAGCGGGCTTGCGCGCCGGCTACCACTACATCGGTCTCGACCGCGTCAACGCCTTCGGTTCGCCGGTCTCGGACGGCAATCTCAGCGCCATCAAGGTCGGTCTGCTCCTGCGCTTCTGACCTGTCCGGCGGGCGGGCGGCGGGCCGTGATCGCTCGTCGCCCGTCTCCCATCCAGCCCGTGCCGGTTCGCCGGCGCGGGCTTTTTTTCGCAACCTCCCGGTCAGCCGCCGCCGCCCGCCCGCTTGCGCGCCACCGCCAGCGCCTTGTCAAAGCTGCAGTTCTGCAGGTAGTGCTGCATGTGGAAGTCCACCCGGTCGCCATGGCTCCGGCCCCAGACCTCGATTTCCATCGACACCTCCTGCAGCGCGCGCAACTGCCCGGGGGAATCCCGGTCGCGCCAGCCGTGGTCGGCGATGATCTCCAACCGCCGCTCCAACAAGGCGACGAGGGCGGGATAGTCGGGGGCGGAATCGGCCGGGGCGTCGGCGGGGCGGCCGGCGACGCCTGGTTCAGGGTGTGACATCATGGGGTAGACTCCACCCCCCGCCGCCGCTTGGCAAGCCGGACGGTGTTCGGGAACAGACAGATTGGCGCCTTCGGGGGCGTTTGGATCTTTCTGTTATGCCATGTTCTTTCTTGTCCGCCAGAGCGTGTGAGCGCGCCCGGCATCGCCGCCTCAGCCCGGCCCCTTTGAGCCGTCCGAGGGAGCAAAGCGACCCATTTTCAATCCATCATCGCATCCGTGTCTGGTGCGGATCTGTTGGACAGGGCACACGAGCGCTCGCCCTCGGGCTGCTCGCCGCCACGGTGGCCGACGCTTCGACTTCGGCGGAGACGCTGTTGCACGTCTCGCCCGATGGACCGATTCGCAGTCTGCAGGAGGCCCGCGACGTTCTTCGCGAGCGGCGCGCCGAGGGCGGGGATCTCCAGCACGCCGGGCCGATCCGGATCGAGATCGCCGACGGCCGCTACTTCATCACCGAGCCGATCGTGTTCGAGCCGCGCGATGGGGGGCAGGACGGTGCCCCGGTCGTCTATCAGGCCGCCCAAGGAGCGCGCCCCGTCATCTCCGGCGGGCGGATTCTGGATGGCTGGGAGGAGACCGACGACGGTCTCTGGCGCGCCCGCGCCGGGATCGATCCCGACACCGGGGCCGGCCGCTTCGAACAACTTTGGGTCAACGGCCGTCGCGCCACCCGCGCCCGGTATCCGAACCGGTTTTTCCACTACCTGCTCGGGGTGGAGGAGGAGATTCTTGAAAACCCGGACGCGCCGCGCCACCGGCAGCTGGCGCGGCAGCGGTTGCGGGTCGATCCCGCCGAACTGGAAGTGTTGCGGGGACTCGACGACGCCGAACTGGCTCAGGTGCAGCTGGTGGCCTACCACAAGTGGGACAATACCCGGCGTTTCATCGAGCGGGTCGACTTTGAACGCAGCGAGATCCACATCGTCGGCGAACCGGTGAAGCCATGGAACGTGCTGGGGCGGAACACTGGTTATGTGCTGGAGAACGTGCCCGCCGCGCTCGACCAGCCTGGCCAGTGGCATCTGGCCGCCGACGGCACCGTGACCTACCGGCCACGCGAGGGCGAGCGCATCGACGAGGTCGAGGCGGTGGTGCCGGTGACGGAGCAACTCCTCGTGATCCGCGGCGAGCCGGACGCCGGGGAGTGGGTCGAGCATCTTGAGTTTCACGGCCTGGCCTTTCACCACGGCGGCTGGATCACCCCGCCGGAAGGGGCCGGCCCGGTGCAGGCGGCGGCCGACCTGTCGGCGGCGATCATGGCCGACGGCGCCCGCCACATCCGGTTCCAGGACTGCGAAATCGCCCGCATCGGGGTGTATGCCATCTGGTTCCGGAAGGGTTGCCGCGACAATGTGGTCGAGCGTTGCCATATCCACGACCTCGGCGCCGGAGGCGTTCGCATCGGCGAAACCGGCATCGCCCGCGACGAAGCCGCGCGCACCTCGCACCACCGGGTCGAGAACAACCTGATCCACGACGGCGGCCGCCTGTTCCCGTGTGCAGTCGGGGTCTGGATCGGCCACAGCGGCGACAACCAGGTGATCCACAATGACATCTCGGGCCTTTACTATACCGGGGTGTCGGTCGGCTGGCGCTGGGGCTACAGCGAGAGCCTGGCGGTGCGCAACCGCATCGACCACAACCGCATCCACCACCTCGGCTGGGGTTATCTCAGCGACATGGGCGCGGTCTACACCCTTGGACCTTCGCCGGGCACCACCGTCAGCGGCAACGTGATCCACGACATCCTGTCCTGGGACTACGGCGGCTGGGGCCTCTACAACGACGAGGGCAGCACCGCCATCGTCATGGAGAACAACCTGGTCTACCGCACCAAATCGGGCGGCTACCACCAGCACTACGGCCGCGACAACATCATCCGCAACAACATCCTCGCCCTCAGCACCGAGCATCAGGTCCGCCGCAGCCGGGTCGAGGACCACCTGTCGTTCACCCTCGAGCGCAACATCATCTACTGGACCGGCGGCAACCTGCTGGACGGCAATTGGAACGACGACGGCGTGCGGCTCGTGCGCAATCTCTACTGGAATCCCGAGGTGAACGATCCGTCGTTCGCGGGACAGTCGTTCGAGCAATGGCAGGCCTCGGGCAGGGACGAGGGATCGATCCTGGCCGATCCGCGCCTGGCCGACCCGGACAACGACGACTTCCGGCCGCGCAACGCCGAGGCGCTGGCGCGGATCGGTTTTGTGCCCTTCGACCCCGATCAGGCCGGAGTTTACGGGGACGAGGCATGGGTCGCCAAGGCCGACGCCGTCCGGCTTGCCTACCCGCCGATGGAATCGCCGCCGCCCCGGCGTCCGCCTGCGACCATGGTGCTCGACGAGGACTTTGAAATGGCCGGCCTGCCGGGTGCCTTCCGCGCCAGTCCCGGGCAGCATGCCGACGCGGTCCGCATCTCCGACAGCCGGGCCTTGAGCGGCCGACGCTCGCTGCGCCTGGTCAACCGCGCCGACGAACCCCTCGGCTTCCTGCCGCTGGTGGCGCTGCAGCCGAACCACCAGCAGGGCGTCAGCCGGGTGCGGTTTGCCGTGCGCACCGGTCCCGGCGCCCGGTTCCAGCACGAATGGCGCGACTCCGCCTCGCCCTACCGGATCGGCCCCAGCCTGTGGATCGAGGACGGCCGCCTGCGCGCCGCCGGGCGCGAGATCAGGCTGCCGGACCCGGATCAATGGCTCGAGATTGAGATCCAAGCCGGGCTCGGGGACCACAGCAACGGCGGGTGGTCACTGGTGGTGCGGCCGGCTGATCCGGAGGCCGATCCCGCCGGCGGTCCGGCTGAACCCGTGGCCGACTGGCATGGCCTCTCATTCGGGCAC
>SKLO01000040.1 GCA_007123195.1 Verrucomicrobiales bacterium
ACCCAAAGTGGTATGAAGCGGACGAGACCGTCGAAGGCCGGGGCCTGGCCGATCCAGGTGAGGTCGACGTAGTGGGCGAGGCCGATGGGGGCGGGTTGTTCGGTGAGGTTGGGCGGGTGGCGCACGGTGAGCCACACCAGCCAGGCCAGGCCCAGGCGCATGACCAGCCATTCGTAGCGGGCGAAGTGCGGGCGCTTCCAGGTCAGGCGATGCAGCGGCAGGTGGCGCAGGGTGTCCGTGCGGGTCATGGTAACTGGTAACTGGTAACTGGTAACTGGTAACTGGTAACTGGTGACTGGTGACTGGTGACTGGTGACTGGTGACTGGTGACTGGGGGCGCTGCCAGTAGTGAAAGGTGTGAAGGTAAAAGGTTCGGACGCTGGCGCGGGGGACGGTGGTTGGTGGGTGATTTGGGTTATTCGTCGCCGATGGCTGGGTCGTCTCCTGGCGGGTCGGCGGTGGACGGGGGTTGGTAGTCGGGCGGGGTGTGGAGTGTGCCGACCATGAGGTCGTCGTGGTCGAAGCCTTCGGGGCCGCGGGTGATGCGGATTTCGTGCAGGTGGAGGGTGGGGAAGGCGTTGTCGGTGAAGGCTTCGGGAGCGAGGTGGTCGCGCAGGCGGCGGAGGGTTTCGGTGCCTGCGGGGCTGCGTTCCTCGGCGGTCATGGCGCGCATGGATTTGTTGAGTTGGTCGCGGATGATGCGCAATTCGGTGTCGTAGATCTTTTTCAGCGCGGAGGAGACCACGTTGAACTCGTGCATGATGGCGACCGGGTTGCCGTCGCCGTCGGTGATGTAGACCAGGTTGGGGGCGTCGGAGAAGCCGCTGTACATGGGGAAGGACGACAGCGGGTAGACCTCGGCCTGGCGGACGCGGTCGGGGTGGAAGCCGTGGCCGATGTCGCGCCAGCCGGGTCCTGAGATGGTGAGGTAGGAGGCGGCGATGCCGAGCAGCATGATCTTGGCCGGGATGCGGCGCCAGAGTTGGATGAGTGGGGCGGTGCTGCTGGCGAGCAAGGGTTCGACGGCGCGCAGGCGCAGGTAGTGGAGCGCGGGGGGCAGCAGGAACAGGATGGCGAGCAGCCAGATGTTGTAGCGGAAGTTGAGGCCCATGACCTTGGACACCGTGAGGTGGAACGAGATCAGGAGCAGGCTGATGCCGACGCCCCACCAGCGGCCGAGCAGGGCGAGCACGGCGCCGAACTCGAGAATGAGGGCGCTGCCGACGAGGATCTGGGTGGCCAGGGTGGAGGAGGTCATGGCCTGTTCCATCCAGAGCGTGACGCGGTCGTGGCCGGCGACGGCGGTCTCGGGGTCGAGGGTGCTGTAGAAGTCGGCCTGGCGGGCCTTGAGGATCTGGAGGGGGAAGTATTGGGCGTCGGCGATCCAGCCGAAGCCGGAGGCCTTGTATTTGGTGATGGCGCTGATGACGTAGGTGGCGACGACGGCTTGCTGGGCGGCGAACAGGCCGGCGCGGTGTTCGCGCAGGCGGCGGTCGGCCGGGGTCATGGCCATGAGGTCGGGTCGTTTCCAGGTCGACAGGCGCTGCCAGCCGTGGCCGAGGAACTGGGCCAGCATGACCAGGGTGACGACCTGGCCGTGGTGGGTGGTGAAGCCCTGGGAGTTTTCGAGGGCGCCCATGAGGCTGAGCAGGAGGGTGATGGCGAAGCAACTGAGAATGGGCGCGGCGCCGCTGACGTAGACGACGAGCAGGGCGGCGAGCAGGGCGGAGCTGAGGGTTCCGGCGGTGGGATGGCTGAGCCAGGCGAGGTGCCAGTCGAACCAGTGTTCCAGCAGCAGGGCGAGGCCGGCGGGGCTGGGCTGGCCGACGAAGTCGACCGACTGCGGCCACAGGCGCCAGACCACCAGGGCGATCAGCAGGCGGATGACCGCCATTTCGCTGAGGGCGAAGGCGGGCAGGCGGAACAAGTTGAACAGGGGCCGGGCGCTCATGAATCGTCGTCGGCGGCGGGCACTTGGATTTCGGCGACCAGTTCGTGTTCCATCTCGCCGACGGCGTCACCGATCACGGTGACGTTGACGTGGTAGAATCGCAGGGTGCCGATTTCGCGCAGGGCGCGCTGGCCGTGGCGCGGCGAGTTTTCGACCAGCCAGTGGAGGGTGTGTTCACCGGCCGGGCGGCGTTCCTCGGGGGTGAGTTCGGCGCGGCGTTTGCGCAATTCGAGGCGGATGGGTTCGAGCTCGTCGTCGTAGATTTTCCGCAGTCTGGTGGTGCGATTGTAGGTGAGGGACTGGACCGCGATGGGTTCGCCGTCGCCGTCGGCGACATAGACGTAGTAGGTGAGGTCCGAGAAGTTATGGTACATGGGGAAGTGGGAGAACGGGTATTGTTCCTCCACGCGCAGGCTGACGGCGGTGATGAGCAGGCCGGGCCAGAGGGGGGCGATCATCAACAGGACCGGCAGCAGCCATCGGCGGGCGAGGGCGCGGGGTCGCGAGATCGGTGTGGCGGGCTCCATGCGGGCGGGATGGTGCGGGTTGGCTCAGCCGGCGGGCGCGGCGGGTGCGGCGGCGTTGAAGCGCCAGGCACCGAGGCGTTGTTGCTGGGCGAACTGGGTGTAGGCGCGGAGGCGCCGGGCGTAGGCGTCGGGGTCGATGTCGGGGCGCGCCATCGGGGTGTCGGAGGGGTCGCCGATGATGACGGCAAGGCCGCGGATGATGAGCAGTTCGCAGAGGAAGGAGGTGTCGTCGGGCTGGTGTTCGACGAGGATGTAGGCGTAGTATTTGGAGGTATCGGCGACCTGTTCCCAGCGGGTGAAGATGGTGAAGGGGCGCTGGCGCAGGATGTCGGTGACGACCTCGCGGGCCTGGCTGCCGGCGGCGGTGACCTCGGCGGGGGTGATGCCGCCGAAGTAGGCGGATTGTTCCTCGAGGCGGTTGGCGGCTTGTTCGGAGACTTCCGGGGTCTGGACCCAGTAGAGCTGGAAGGTTTCCTCGCGGTCGTCGAAGCGCAGGCGGAACTGGTCGCCGGTATTGCCGCGGTGATCGACGAGGCGGGCGTTGGTGATGGACTCGAAGCTCGAACTCATGGTTCGAGGCGGCGAGGTTGGGGAGGGATCGGCAGCCGGATCGACAGCGACGCCGGGTTGGCCGCGATCGGGGTCGCCATGTTCGACGGCGGCGAGGGCCTCGCGCTCGGCCTGCTTGGCGATGCGGTTCTGCCGGGCGATGCGCGCGGTGGCGATCACGAACCCGGCGAACAGGGCTGCGATGATCAGGGTTCTGACTAGGTTGCGTCCGTCCATGTGTCGCCGGGGCCCACCGTAATGGAAAACCCGGCACCGCGCATCCAAGATCCGCAATTGATTACGGAGGGGCGCGCGAGGGCTGGATGGCGGGAGGGTCCGGTGGGTGCGGGGGCGTGTGGTTCAGGGTTCGGGGTCTGAGTCCGGCTCCGGGTCGTTGGTTTCGGGGGTGGCGTCGGTGTCGGGTTCCGGGGTGGCGTCGGGAGCTGGATCTGGGTCGTCGGCTTCTGGGGTTTCGGATTCGGCCTGGGGAGTGGTGGCTGGTTCCGGGTCGGAGGGGGCTGGCTGGTCAGCCGGGTCGGATGGGTCGGATGGGTCCGGCTCAGGTTCTGGTTCTGGTTCTGGATCCGGATCGGGGAGGAAGTCGTCGCTGCTGACGGGGGGCAGGGGGGTGTGGACGTCTTCGGGGTCTTCGGCGAGGAGGTCGACGGGGGCCGGCGACAAGGTCTTGAACATGTTGAAGAGGGGGGTGTCGGTGGACAGCACCATGGTGGTCTGGTGGTCGAACATGTCCTCGTAGGCTTCGAGGGTGCGGAGGAACATGTAGAAGTCGCGGGTGCCGCCGGAGCGGTTGTAGGCGTTGGCGAAGATGTTGGTGGCCTCGGCGTCGGCCCCCCCGCGGATTTCCTGGACCTGGCGGTAGGCTTCGGACTGGATGCGGCGCAGTTCGCGTTCCTTTTCGCCGATGATGCGGGCGGCGGCGCCTTCACCCTGGGAGCGGAAGCGTTCGGCGATCTGGCTGCGCTCCGAGATCATTCGCTCGTAGATGGAGCTGCTGACCTGGGCGCTGTAGTTGACGCGCTTGAAGCGAACGTCGAGCAGTTCGATGCCGAATTCCTCGAGTTTGGGGGCGGCTTCCTCGAAGATGTCCTGCTCCAGCTCGGTGCGGCCGCGGGTGATGGGGTAGAGGGTGGGCAGGCCGATGGTGGAGTCGGCGACCAGCGGGGCGGGCAGGTCGTCGTCGGTGGCGGCGGGGCTGTCGTCGCTCTCGGCCAGGTCGTCGGGCAGTGGCAGGTCGTCGGTCAGCAGTTCGACCAGAGTGGTGTCGACCTGGGGCACGCGGTCCTTGGTGGAGCGCACGACCTCGATCAGGTCGTGGCGGGCGATGGTGTTGCGGGTTTCACTGGCGAGGATGTCGTCGAGGCGGGATTGGGCGGTGGTTTCATCGCGCAGGCGTTGGAAGTATTGCAGGGGGTCCTTGATGCGCCAGCGGCCGTAGGTGTCGACGATGATGAACACCTTGTCGCGGGTGGGCATTTCGGTGGCGCGGCCGTCCCATTCGAGCACGCGGCGCTCGATGCGGTTGACGGTTTGGATGAAGGGTTTCTTGAAGTGGAGGCCGGCGTCCGAGACTTCGCGCACGGGGCGGCCGAACTCGGTGATGATGGCTTGCTCGCCTTCATTGACGGTGTACATGCTGAGCAGCAGCAGCAGCACCAGGGGAATGGCCAGCAGGCCGAGGATGGTGGTGAGCAGGGACTTGTTCATGGTGTCGGGGGGCGGGTTGGAAAAACGGAAATGGTGATGTGAGGCGTTGGCGTCGGGTCAGCGGCTGGCGTCGGCGGACTGGCTGGCGCCGGGGCTGGCGGGGGGCATTTGGCCGTTGACGCCGTTGCCGAGGTTGAGCAGGGGCAGCAGTTGCTGGTTGTCCTCGTCGATGATGATTTTGGGGCCGAGTTTGCCCATGAGTTCCTGCATGGTTTCGAGGTAGAGGCGCTGGCGGGTGACCTCGGGGGCGGCGCGGTAGGCGCCGTAGAGGGCGATGAAGCGGTTGGCGTCACCGGTGGCTTCGTTGACGCGCTGGGTGGCGTAGCCTTCGGCTTCGCTGAGGCGTTGGTCGGCCTCGCCGGCGGCGCGCGGGATGACTCGCTCGTATTCGCGGCGGGCCTCGTTGATCAGTCGCTGTTGTTCCTGCTGGGCCTGGCTGACGGCGTCGAACGAGGGTTTGACCGGTTCCGGCGGCTGGACGTCGCGGAGCTGGATCTGGTCGATGCGCAGGCCCATTTCGTAGCGGGTGACGAGGTCCTGCAGGGTGGACAGGGCCTCGAACTCGACTTCCTGGCGGCCGATGGTGATGACTTCGTCGACGGTGCGGTCGCCGACGATCTCGCGCACGACGGATTCAGAGGCGTGGCGCAGGGTTTCCTCGGGGTTGCGCATGCGGAACAGGTATTGGAAGGCGTCGCTGATGCGGTATTGCACGACCCATGAGACTTCGGCGGCGTTGAGGTCGCCGGTGACCATGTTCTTTTCCTCGGTGGTTTGTTGGGAGGATTGATAGGGGTTGGTGACGTTGCCGCTGGAGAAGCCGAACTCGAGGGTGAGCTGGCGTTCGACGGGGACGATGTGGACCTTGTCGATGCCGAAGGGCAGCTTGAAGCGAAGGCCGGATTCGGCGGTGGAATGGTATTTGCCGAAGCGGAGCACGACGCCGACGGAATCGGCGGCGACGGTGAAGACGGAGGTGAAGATGGCGACCAGAACGAGCAGGGCGACCAGAAAGGGCAGGGGTCCGAGGCCGGCGGGGGCGCGGCGGCGGAATTCTTCGAGGATCTGTGTGGACATGGCGGAGTGGGTGTGGCGTAGGCGATGATGGCGCGTGCGCGGAGCCGATCGCGGCTCCGGGACAATGCGGTTGGATTACGTGCCAGCTAATACCCGAGTCGCGGTGGTTGCAACGAATCCCGGTCGGAATTCGCCGGGACACGCGGCTACGGCGGCCGGGGCCTGGTGGTGGTCAGTCGTAGATGCCGCAGACGACCCAGCCGTCGCGGTGGCGGGCGAGGCGGCAGAGCGGACCGTCGGCACCGAGCTGGACGTCCCATTCGGCGAGTTGCCAGGCGTGGTCGTCCCACCACTGGCCGGACAGGGGCCATGGACCGCGGCATTGGTGGACGCGGCCGCGCAGCCCGGTGGCGTCGACCTGCAGGGGGCGGCCGCCGGGGTCGCAATCGACGCGGGCGGGGAGCGGGGGGCGGAAGCGCCGCAGGGGCGGGCCGGCGAGGGTGCAGGTGGCGGCGGTGG
>SKLO01000344.1 GCA_007123195.1 Verrucomicrobiales bacterium
GGCGTTGGCGTTGGCGTTGGTGACGGGGGAGATGGCCGGACGGTGGTCGGCTGAGGAGGGGCCTGAACCCGGTTCTTCATTTCCTCACGGGCGGCCGAGGTCGTGGCCACGGAAGGCTGCTCCGATGGCGACCGTGGCGCGTCTGCATACCCCTGGGGAGCCTGAGCCGGGGCTTGGGGTCGCGGCTGTGGCTGGGGAGCGGGCGGTGGCGGCGCCTGCCGCGGGCGGAACAGACCACCGAAGAAACTACTCACCGGATTGAGCGCCCGAGGCTCCGAGGGCGGCGGCGCCGGGCGCGAAGCAGGGCGCCCGTCCCGCCCCGGCGGGGGCAGGGCGTCGGGAGGCACATCAAGGGAATACTGCGCCGGGCTGGGGGCCACCGCCAGCAGCAAGGCCAGCGCACCGCCGGCAAGCATGGGAATGAGAGGACGAACGATCATTTGTTTAACCTTCATAAACTACCTGTATCTACGACATTGGCAACCCCGTCAGCATTCAAACTGGAGGAGTCCCCGGCCGTCATTTCGTCGCTCGATCCAATTTTCACTTGACGCGGCACAGCCCCGGCTTAGGTTGCTTTCCACTCAAGATTGCGGGGTGGAGCAGCCCGGTAGCTCGTCAGGCTCATAACCTGAAGGTCGTTGGTTCAAATCCAACCCCCGCCACCAATTTCCAAAGGCCTCCAAGTCAACGACTTGGAGGCCTTTTTTATGGTCGGAAAAGAGCGCGTTTCAGGGGATCGGAATTGCCTTAAAATGCACCGAAATGCACCGAAAACCCCCCTAAATTTGCCAGTGTCGCTGCCATGGTAATGTTGCCAAGGTGCCGAGGTCCGATGCCAATCCGCGCCCGCTCGACCGATGCCCACACTTGTCCGCGCTACCTTGCGCTGCCCATGGATTGACATCAGACCACTGCGCCCACTATCGTCTGGTAAAGATTGGCGCCCCCCGGCATCCGCCGATGGAAGCGCCCGCACCGGCACCACCTCATGCGCCCCGAGCCGTCCCCGAGCATCACCCGCGCCCGTCGCGGGGCTTCAAGTTGTTCCGGCACCCATAACGGTCGGCAACGCCCGGCCCTGGCGGCGACCACGCTGGCGCTGGCGCTCGCCCTGCCCTGGTGGTGGGCCGGCGCCCGGGGCGACAACGGCAACAACCCCTCGACCCCCACCGCCGACCAGGATGCCGCGCCCTCCGCCATTTCGCCACCACCTGACGCCGGTGAGTTCTCCAGCGTGATCGCCCCGATCCTCGCCGCCCATTGCATCGAGTGCCACGGCGAGGACCAGCAGGAGGCCGGGCTGCGGCTGGACCTGTTCGAGAACTTCGACAGCGGTGACCGCCACCTCTGGACCAAGATCTTCGAACGGGTGCGCAACGAGGAGATGCCCCCGGAGGAGCGACCCCTGCCCGCCGCCGGAGAAACCGCCGCGCTGCTCGGATGGATCGAACGCCAACAACAGGCCACCGCTTCCGGCGGCATGCGGCGGCTCAACCGCCGTGAATTCTCCGGCGCCTTGCGCCACCTGACCGGGCTGGAGGTGGACTTCGCCGGCGCCCTGCCCGGCGACGGCCGCATGGCCGGCTTCGACACCGGCGCCGACGCCTTGCAGGATGCCGCCGACTCGGTCTCGCAAGGCATGGAAGTCGCCCGCCGCGCGGTCGACGGCCTGCGTTTTCTTGAGCCTCCGCGGTCGCGCCTGCTGACGCTCGACCTGCGCGAGACCACCGACGCGCGGCGGGCGTTCGACGCCTGGCGCGACGACGACATGCGGCGCGCCCGGGTCGATGCCATCCCGAATCCCGGCACCGGACTGATGCTGCGGCCCAAATGGATCGGTGAACGCGGCGGGCTGGAACTCCACCTGCCGCCGCCCCCGGGGCGAAAAGGCCTGATTACGCTGACGGTCTCGGTCGGGGTGTTCAAGCCGCACGAAGGCATCGCCAACCCGCGCCTGTGGGTCCGCATCGGCGGCGATGCGGTGGCGTTCGAGGAAATCACCGCCCGCCCCGATCGCCCGCAGCGCCTCAGCTACACGGTCTCGATCGATGACCTGGCGATCGGTTCCGATGGCCTCGGCATCACCCTGACCAACATGGTGGAAACGCCCTATCAGGTGGCCGGCTTTGACAACGAGGACCGCAGCCGCGAGGACGACCCCGTGCCCGGTGGCACCGGTCTGTTCCGGCCCGCGTTCGACCGCCGCGAGTTGCCGTGGGAGGAACACCCGGTGCCCTACATCGTGGTGCGCGACATGGAGGTGGAGATCGACCACGCCGCCCCCTGGCCGCCGGAGCATTGGCCCGAAGCCAACGAAGGCCGGTTGGCGGAGTTGCTGGAGTGGCGCCGGACGGCCGAACTCGCCGCCGCCAGGGCAACGGCGCTGGAGTCAACCAATGGCGACCCCGACCGACAGTCGGCGGCCGCAGATGAGGACCAGCCGGAGCCGGACGCCGGTCCCACCGCCGACGGGATCGCCCTGCCCGACCCCGACACCCTCGACGTCTGGGCTGATGAGCTGCTGGCGCTGTGGATCGGGCGCGCCTGGCGGCGCCCGCTGCCGCCAGGCGACCACCAGCGCTTTCTGGCCTTTCACCGCCAACTCCTGGCCGACGGACTGGAGTTCGACGACGCCCTGCGCGCCACCTTCCAGGCGGTGCTGCTGAGTCCGGAGTTCCGCTACCTGCCATCGCCCGCTCTGGCGGCCACGACTACCGCCGCCAACGACCGCGCCGCCGACAGCCCACCCCCGGACCGCCACGGCCACCACGACGAAACCGCCGCCCAACACGCCATCGCCTCGCGCCTGGCCTTCATGCTCACCGCGGAACCGCCGGACGCGCCCCTGCGCGAACTCGCCGCCGAAGGCCGGTTGCGCCAGCCGGACGTGCTGGCGGCCCAGGTCGAGCGTCTGCTGGCCGACCCGCGCAGCCGCGCCTTCATCGAGCCGTTCGTGGTCCAATGGCTGGAGATGGACCAGCCGATCACCATCGCCATGGGCCACATGCAGCAGCAGGACTTCCGTTTCGCCCGCTATTTGAAGGAGTCCATGCGCGAGGAAACCATCGCCTACATGCACCGCATGTTCACCGGCAACCGCCCGGCGCGCGAGATCCTGGCCAGCAACTGGACCATGATGAACGACATCCTCGCCAGGCACTACGGCTACGACGACGGCGGACCGGCCGACGGCCGCCTGCGCCACGTGCGGCTGCGGCGCGACGACCCCCGCGGCGGCGGCATTCTCAGCCACGCCGGCATCCAGTCCATGCTCACCTGGATGGGCGACAACTGGGTCATCTACCGCGGCGCCTGGACCCTGCGCCACATCCTCGACATGCCGCCGCCACCGCCGCCGCTGGAAATCCCCGACCTGTTCCCCTTCGATCCCGAACACCGCGGCCTCAGCCTGCGCGAGGTGTTGTTCCAGCACCAGAACGACCGCAACTGCGCCATCTGCCATCGCACCATGGATCCGCTCGGCTTTGCGTTCCAGAACTTCGATCTCAGCGGGCGCTGGCGCGACCTGGAATACGAGCGCTACTCCCGCAGCGAACTGGACGGCAAGATTGCCTGGCACGGCGTGGGTGAGTCGCGTCCGGTCGATGCCGCCGGACGACTGCCCCGGGGCGAGGAATTCGCCGACTACCAGGAATTCCAGCGCCTGCTGGTGCGCCACTATCAGGACGATCTGGTGCGCGGCCTCGCCCGGCACCTGCTGCTCTACGCCACCGGACGGCTGCCGGAAGTGGATGACATGAACGAAATTTCGGCGATCATGGAGAAGTTGGAACCGGACCGCCACCCCCTGCGCGACCTGCTGACCGGCATCGTGCAGTCACCCGCCTTTCTCGACCGCTGACCCGGCAAGCCAAACCAGGCCGACCGGGCCAACGGATGCCCCCGCCTCAGGACCCTGCCAGAACCCTGCCAAAACCTCAAAAACCACCACGCGCCAGCCGGCGCCGCCACCATGAACCACAAGACCACCCCCGTCACCCGCCGCACCCTGCTGCGCGGTCTCGGTGCCACCCTCGCCCTGCCCTGGTTGGAAGTCATGGGCGGCCGCACCGTCGCCGCCGCCGCCGGCCGGGTCGATCCGCCGCGGCTCGCCTGCTTCTACATTCCCGGCGGCATCAACCACTACGACTGGTTCCCCGAGGACACCGGCTTCGACTACACCCTGGCGCCGTCCCACCAGCCGCTGGCCGACCATCGCCGCAACTTCAGCGTGCTGACCAACCTGTCGCACATCCAGGGCCGCATCAGCGGCCACGTCCACCCCTACAACTGGCTCACCGGCCACAACATCAACCTCAACCCCGGCGTCATCACCAACACCGTGTCCATGGACCAGGTCGCCGCCCGCCACCTCGGCCCCACCTGGCTGCCGTCCATGGTGTTGTCGTTCACCGACGGCGTCGGCACCACCACCCTGTCACGCAACGAACTCGGCGTCGACATCCCCGCCACCGGCAACCACCGCACCGTGTTCGAGCGCCTGTTCCCGCCGGCCGACGCCGCCCAGGTGCGCGAGGCCAAGCAACGGCTGGCGCTCGACCGCAGCGTGCTCGACACCGCGCTCGACGGTGCCCATGGCCTGCGCCGACAACTCGGTCACGCCGACCGCCAGAGGCTGGAACAATATCTCGATGCCGTGCGCGATCTGGAAAAACGCCTGACCGACCGCGACCGCATCCTCGACCGCGGCCGCCCCGACTTTGACGAGGAATCCGTGCGGCTGGACACCGGCGCGCCCAACAGCATGGCCGAGCACATCGAATTGATGACCGATTTGATCGTGCTGGCGTTCCAGACCGACATGACCCGGGTGGTCACCCAGAGCCTCGGCGGCGAGGGCGGCCCCAACTACGACGAATACAAGACCTGGGCCGATCAAACCGGCGCCCCCACCCGCGGCGCGCACGACTTCTTCCACAAGGGCACCGGCAACCGCGGCGAGGACAATTCCGACGTCCGCGTCATGGGCCTGCGCGACCGGCTCTACTGCCGCGCGCTGGCCCGGCTGATGGACAAGCTGCAGGCCATCGAGGCCCACGACGGCAGCCTGCTGGACCACACCGTGCTGCTGCTCGGCGGCTCCCAGATCACCAGCCACTCCGGCCGCAGCTTCCCCATGCTGCTCGCCGGCGGCTCCCGGCTCGGGTTCAAACACGGCCAGCACGTGAAATGGCAGCACGATGAACGCTCCGCCTCCGACCTGTTCCTCACCATCCTGCAACAGCTCGGTTGCCCGGTCGAAAGCTTCAAGGAAAGCACCGGCCCGCTGGGCGAACTGCTGGCGTGAACCCGCCCGACCAGGACCCGAACCACGATCGAGCGCAGCGGGACCATGCCACCCGGCACGACCGGCACCCCCGGGACGCGGACGCCGGCGATGATGGCGACCGCTGGCGGCTGGCCGCGGAGCCGCTGGTGATCGAAGCCCACGACGGCTGGATCGCCGCGCTCGCGTTCCAACCCCGCGCCCCCGACGGCGACAAGGCGCCGGACAGGCACCGGCACCCGTCCCCGGCCGCCGATCCTGACCAAGCCACTTTCCGACTGTTGAGCGCCGGCAACGACGACCGCCTGTGCCTGTGGCGCACACCCGCAAAACCGCCCGAGCACCACTGGGCCGCCGGCTGCGACGGCGTCACCGCCGCAGGCTTTTCCCCCGACGGCAGCCTGATCGCCGCCGGCGGTTGGAACGGCGACATCCGCCTGTGGCGCGTGCCGCCGCCGGCCCCGGCGGCCGGCCCGGCCGACCAGCCACCGCCACGCGAGATCGGCGTGCTGCGCGGGCATCGGGAAAACATCACCTCGCTGGCGTTCAGCCCCGACGGCGAACGACTGGCCTCCGGCAGCGGCGACGACACCTTGAAGATCTGGGACCTGATCGATCTCGAACCGGTCATGACCCTGGCCGGCGAGGACGAATACGACATCTCCACCGTCGACTGGAGCGCCGACGGCCGCTGGGTGGTCACCGGCGACGGCGAGAACCGGGTGCGGCTGTGGGATGCCGATACCGGCGAACAGCGCGCGCGCTGGCGTCGCCAGCAGGGACCGGTCAGCGCGGTGGCGTTCGCCCCCGACAGCCGCCGGCTGGTGTCCGGCAGCTTCGACCACTCTCTGGCCCTGTGGCAGATCGATCGACGCCACCCGCTGTCCATCGTCTCCGGCCACCGCGCCGACGTCACCGCCGTCGCCTTCACCGCCGACGGCCGCTGGCTGCTGTCCGCCGGCGAGGACGGCCGCCTGCTGGCGTGGTCGATGGCCC
>SKLO01000473.1 GCA_007123195.1 Verrucomicrobiales bacterium
CCCGGGGGCAGCGGCTTCGGCAGGCGAGTCGGTCATCGGTTGGCGGCAGCTGAAAACATCCCCTCATTTGTTCTTACGAACATAACAGGCGATGCGCCAGCGAAAACCCGCCCGTGTCACCCCGCAACCTTCGCCGCTGGTGCCCGCTGTCGCCATGAGCACTTGCCGACCGGCTCCGGTGGCCGGCGGCCGCGGCTCAGACGTCGAGCCCGGTCCAGGCGGCGTTGTTCCGGCTCGAGGCCACCACCGCCTCGATGAAGGCCATGCCGCGCACACCGTCGTCGATGGTCGGGTAGTCCAGCACCAGCGCGTCGGGTTGGCTGCCGTCCAGGCGGGCGCGGATGTGGTTGGCAAAATTGCGGTAAATGTTGGCGAACGCCTCCAGATAGCCCTCCGGGTGCGCCGGCGGGGTGCGGGTGTTGGCGGTGGCGGCCTCGCCGAGGTAGCCGTTGGCGGTGCGGTAGACCTGCATCGGCTGGTCGAGCCACTTCACCAGCAGGGTGTTGGGCTCGTTCTGGTGCCACTCGAGACCACCGGTCTCGCCGTAGACCCGGATGTTGAGGTTGTTCTCCTCGCCGACCGAGATCTGCGAGGCGTGCAAAACGCCCTTGGCGCCGTTGTCGAAGCGCAGCAGCACGTTGCCGTCGTCGTCGAGCTGGCGGCCATCGACGAAGGTCGTCAGGTCGGCGGCCAGCTCCTTGATCTTCAATCCGGTGATGTATTCGGCCAGGTTCTCGGCGTGGGTGCCGATGTCACCGATGCAGCCGGCGGCGCCGGAGCGCTTGGGGTCGGTGCGCCAGTCGGCCTGCTTCTGGCCGCTGGCCTCGACCCGGGTGGCGAGCCAGCCCTGGGGATACTCGACCACGACCTTGCGGATCTTGCCGAGCTTGCCTTCACGCACCATGTCGCGCGCCTGCTTGACCAGTGGATAACCGGTGTAGTTGTGCGTCAGCCCGTAGAGCAGGCCGGACTGTTCGATCAACTGCTTGAGCTGTTTGGCCTCGGCCAGGTCAAAGGTGGCCGGCTTGTCGCTGAGCACGTGGAACCCGGCCTCGAGCGCCGCTTTGGCCGCGGGAAAGTGGACGTGGTTGGGGGTGACGATGGACACGAAGTCCATGCGCTGGTCCTCGGGCAGCGCGGCCTCGGCCTTCATCATCTCGTCGAAGGTGCCGTAGCAACGGTCGGGCGGCAGGAAGAAATCGCCGCCGGACTCTTTCGATCGCTGGGGATCGGAGGAGAAGGCGCCGCAGACCAGGTCGATCTGCCCGTCGATGTTGGCGGCGATGCGGTGCACGGCGCCGATGAAGGCGCCACGGCCGCCGCCGACCATGCCCATGCGGATTTTTCGGCTCATAACAGATAGGTGTTTGTCAGGGGTGGTTAGGTGGTTTCAAGCGGGCGTGTTATCGGAGGCCCGCGGTCGGTTGGATTCCGGGGCTTCCGGAACCCTGCCGGACAGGTGGGTTTACCCGCCGGCGCCCGACCAGGCAGACCTGATGCTAGACGGCTGTGGCCGCGCTTCAAGTGGGAACCCACCGGTGCCGGCGATTGGTTCGGCGGCGATTCGGCCCGGGTCGGGTGGCCCGGGTCGGGTCGGTCGGGCCGGTAAGGCGGAGCCGTTGGCCGGTGACAACTGCGGTGCGGGTGGCTATGTTGCCGGGTGTCCTCATCCATGACCCATCCGCAACCCGACGTGGCGGCCGCCGCTCAAGCCGACGGCCGCCGCTGGCTCGACGACCTCACCGCCTTGCTCGGGCCGGATCAGGTGTCGGTGGCCGTGGACCAGGTCGAGCAACACAGCCAGGACAAGTGGTTTGCCGCCCACGCTCCACAGCTGGTGGTGTTCGCCCGGTCAACCGATGACGTGGCGGCCACGCTGCGCTATTGCCACCGACACCGCGTGCCGGTGACCGCCCGCGGTGCCGGGGTGGGCTACGTCGGTGGTTGCGTGCCGGTGCGGGGCGGCGTGGCGCTGTCGCTGGCGCGGATGAACCGCATCCTCGAACTCAACCCGGCCGACGGCGTGGCGCGGGTGGAACCGGGGGTGATCACCGGTGATTTGCAGGCCGCGGCGCGCGAGCTGGGGTGGTTCTACCCGCCCGATCCGGCCAGCCTCAAGGAATGCTCGCTGGGCGGCAACATTGCCACCAACGCCGGCGGGCCGCGCTGCCTGAAATACGGCGTCACCCGCCACTACGTGCTGGGCCTGACGGCGGTGCTGGCCGACGGCACCGTCGTACGCGCCGGCGGCCGCTGCCACAAGAACAAGACCGGTTTCGACCTGGTCGGGCTGTTCACCGGTTCGGAGGGCCTGCTCGGGGTGGTCACCGAAGCCACCCTGCGGCTGATCCCGCACCCGCAGGCGCGGGCGATGCTGGCGATGGTGTTCGACGACTTCACCACGGCCGCCGCAGCGGTCCAGCAGGTGCTGGGCAGCGGCTGGCTGCCGAGCGCGCTCGAGGTCACCGACGGTTTCACCCTGCAGGCAGCGAGGGCCTACCTGGGGCCGGATCGGTTGCCGGAGGGCGGCGCGCACCTGATCGTGGAAATCGACGGTCGTCGCAGCTCGGTGGCGGCGGAGCTGGAGGAACTGCGGCAACTGCTGGTCCGGCTTGGCGCCCGCCACATCCAGACCGCGCCCGACGAGGCCGCCTGCGAGGCGATCTGGCAGTTGCGGCGGGAGTTCTCCTACAGCCTGCGCGCCACCGGGTTGATCAAGCTCAACGAGGACATCGTGGTACCGCGCGGGCGGCTGGTCGACCTGGTCGAATTCGCCCGCGACCTGCAACGGGAATTCGATTTCCCGGTCGCCTGTTTCGGCCACGCCGGAGATGGCAACATTCATGTCAACGTCATGGTGCCGGACATGCAGGATCCCGAGGTGAGCGCGCGCGCTGAACGTGCGCTCGACCGGTTGTTCCGCCAGGTGATCGCCTGGGACGGCGCTATCACCGGCGAGCACGGCATCGGGTTGGCCAAGCAACGCTGGCTTGAACAGGCCCTGGGCGCGGGCGCGACCACCCTGCACAAGCGACTCAAGGCGGCACTGGACCCCGGCGGCATCCTCAATCCCGGCAAACTGCTGGCGGATTGGGGCGGGGATGGGGAGTCGCCCGGCCGGTAGCTGCGGGCGAGGTGACATCAATTTGATCAACGTGAGGAACCGCACCGGCCCTTGACGCTTCGCCTCACCCCGGTCTCGCGGACGCAACGACCGTAGGTTGAATTGCAGCAATTCGACCGGGGTGCGGGTCGCTCGTTCCCCACGCCCACTTCCTTCACAGCCTTATTCGCCCCCTGCGAATGAAACCTGAGCGTGGTCCCGGCACCGAGCCGCACGCATCACGCACAGGAGGTCGAATTGCGCCAATTCAACCTACGGGGCTGCCGCCGTGGGCAGCTTCAGCGAACCGCGTCGCCACCCGCTGACGCACCGCCTCACCAACTAACCCGACTCCCCACCTCCGCCCTTGCCTGCGCGTGGTGCATGGGATGACGAGGGCGGGTCGAACCGGGCGCGAAGGCGCTGGAGGCGTTCGGCGATGCGGGCTTCCAGGCCGTGGTCGGTGGGTTCATAGTAAACCCGGCCCTCGGGCAGGCAGGCCTGGGGCGGTTCATGCTCGCCGGCGTCGTGGGCGTATTGATAGGTTTCGCCGGGGTCGATGCCGCTCTCCCTGCGGATCTTGCGGTTGGCCTTGGTGCGGAGGTATTCAGGGATGGCGAGGGTGCGGCCGCCGCGCACGTCGGCGAGCGCCTTGTCAATCGCAAGATAGGCGCGGTTGCTCTTGGGCGCGGTGGCCACGTAGAGGGCGGCGTGGCTGAGGATGATGCGGGCCTCGGGCAGGCCGATGAACTCGGCCGCCTGGTGCGCCGCCACCGCCACCCGCAGCGCGTTGGAGTCGGCCAGACCGACGTCCTCGCTGGCGGCAATGACAATCCGGCGCGCAATGAAGCGGATGTCCTCGCCGGCGTGCAGCATCTTGGCCAGCCAATAAGCGGTGGCGTCCGGGTCGGAGGCCCGCATGCTCTTGATGAAGGCGCTGATGGTGTCGTAGTGCTGGTCGCCGTCGCGGTCGTAGACGACGAACTTCTGCTGGATCGATTCCTCGGCGACACCGCGGTCGATGACGATCCGGCCGTCGGCGCCGGGCGGGGTGGTGGTGACCGCCAGCTCAAGCGCGGTCAGGCACTTGCGGGCGTCACCATCGGCAACGGTGGCAAGGTGGCGCCGGGCGTCGTCGTCGATGGCCACGGTCCGGCGCCCGTAGCCGCGCTCCGGGTCGGTGAGGGCGGCGTCAATCACCCGGCCGAGGTCGTCGATCGACAGCGGCTCGAGCTGGAACACCTGCGAGCGGCTAACCAGCGGGGCGTTGACGTAGAACAGCGGGTTGTGGGTGGTGGCCCCGATCAGGCGCACCGCGCCGCGCTCGACATGCGGCAGCAGCACGTCCTGCTGGGCCTTGTTGAAACGGTGGATCTCATCGATGAACAGCACCGTGGAGCGGTCGTTCAGGCGCCGGTGGGTGTCGGCTTCGGCGACCGCCCTGCGCATGTCGGCGACGGTGCTTTCCACCCCGCTGAGGTTGACGAAACGGGCGTCGGTGGTGCGGGCAATGAGGTGGGCCAGGGTGGTCTTGCCGGTGCCGGGCGGGCCGTAGAAGATCAGCGAACTGAAGCGGTCGGACTCAATGGCGCGGCGCAACAGCCGTCCCTCGCCGAGGATGTGCTGCTGGCCGGCATACTCGGCGAGGGTGCGCGGGCGCATGCGCGCCGCCAGCGGCAGGGCCTGATCGACCGGCCCGGCCGGGTCCGGCTTGTCATCGGTCGGATCGGCGGCGGCGAACAGATCGGGCATGGCGACGGGGACCGATCCCGGTCCGGCGGGGGGAGGAACGAGTGGACAGCCTGGCCCGGCGCGTCAGTCAGTCAGGACGGGGTGGCGGCGGTGGCGCGATCGACGATCTCCTGCATGCGCTTGCCGTAGGCCACGTAGGAGTCGTATTGCTCGCGCGCCAGTTCCTCCGGATCGCGGTCGCTGCCGACGTCGGCATCGTGGAACACCACCGCGACATGGGGCTCGATCGAGATGTAGCCGTCGTAGCCCTCGCCGGCGAGGTCGCTGATGATGCGTTCGACCTGGCCGTCGCCTTCGCCGGGCATGAGGTAGTCGCAGTCCTGCTTGTCATCGTTCCAGGTGCCGTCCTTGACGTGGACATGGGCAATGTGCGGCTTGACCGCCTGATAGAACTCCCAGGCATCCTGTCGCGGGTAGGGACGCGGCTTGGAGCGGTCGGCGGCGAACACCGGGTTGCCGGTGTCGAACACCCACTTCAGGCCCGGCACGTTCTCCAGCAGTTCGAGGGCGTGGAGCGGGCTCATCCCGCCGTAGTTCATGCAGTTCTCATGCACCGGGGTAACGCCGGCGTCGAGGAACAGCTTGGTGATGACCCGGAGACGGCGGAAGCGCTCCTCCTTCATCTGGTCGGGCAGGTCGTTCTCCTTGCCGTCCTCGAGCAGGGCGTAGGACATGATCCGGATCAGCCCGGTGTTGAGGCGCTGCAGGCGCGGGATGGCGCGATTGACCTCGTCGAGGGTGACCTGGAAGTCGTCGGTGATCTTGTGCGCCCAGTTGCCGATGACGGACCCGAAGCCGCAGATGCCCATGCCGGCCTCGTCGAGCTTGGCGACCACCTGGTCGAAGGCGTCCTGAGGGATCTCGTGGAGGTTGCCCTTGGCGACGCCGATGACCTCGACGTTGCGCATTTCAATGCTGTCCCAGCCCAGTTCCTGATGGGCGCGGATCTGGACTTCGACGGGGTTGCCTGCTTCGTCGGCGATGCCTGTGAGTTTCATGAGTGACGGGTGTGGAATCTGGAATCGGGTGGCTTGGGATCGTGATCGGGGAAGACGGCGCACACGGGCCCGCGGCGCACATGGGCCCGGCCGCGGCGCGCGACCGCTGGTGATGCCACGATGGGATTGAAACCCGGGCGAGTCAAGACGGGCCTCGGACCCGGCCGGCCCGAGGGTCAGGAGCCAGCAGTCGGCGAGTGACATGCCGGGACGCAATGTGGAGTAGACATTCTTGTCTGCTCTGCCAAGGAACGGTCAATACCAAGCCCAAATGCACCCCACAGTGGGCGCCTCCTACCCCTCGCTCCTCGCCCCCTGGCGCCCGTGCCGGATGGCTTTACCGGTGACCGGCCATCGGCAGGGCAGACAGGAATGTCTACCTCACTCTGCCTGCCGGCGTTCGCCCCACCAAGAACCTGACCCCTGAC
>SKLO01000361.1 GCA_007123195.1 Verrucomicrobiales bacterium
TACGAGGACGTGCCGATCATGACCGAGGCGATGCTGCTCGAGATCCCCGAGGATCAAGACCTTCCCGGAGCCGATCCCGTCGAGCCGGACCCCGGGGACGACGACAGTGACGAAGGCGGGGATCTGCCTGGAGCCGATCCCGTTGAGCCGGAACAAGAGGGCGCCGAGCACGATGGCAACCTCCCGGACGCCGCCTGACGCTGACCGCGCCGGGCTCCGCCGCCGCTTTCACCTGACGCTTTTCAAGACCAACCACCGCGCTGAAACCAACAGACCTTTATGGCCGGAACCGCAACCACCGCCGCCCCTGATCACGCCGACACCCACGCCGGCGATCATGGCCACGACCACCACGAGCACCACCTGCCGTGGTGGCAGAAATACCTGTTCTCGACTGATCACAAGACCATCGGGATCCAGTATGCCCTGGCCTCCATGGTCTTCCTGCTGGTCGGCTTCTTCCTGATGATGGTGATGCGCTGGAGCATCGCCTACCCGGACCGCGCCCTGCCCGAGGCCATGGCCTGGCTGGTCGAGTTTTTCCTCGGCGACCGCTGGCTTGAGGAGGGCCGGGTCACCTCGTCGCTCTACAACATGTTCGGCGCCATGCACGGCACCATCATGGTGTTCCTCGGGGTCGTGCCGCTGGGCTTCGCCGCGTTCGGCAACTTCGTCATGCCGCTCCAGATCGGCGCTCCCGACATGGCCTTTCCCAAGCTCAACATGTGGAGCTTCTGGCTGTTTCTGATCGGCGGCACGATCATGATGGCCAGCTTCTTCCTGCCCACCGGCGCCGCCCAGGCCGGGTGGACCAACTACTCGCCGCTGGCCACCACCCTGCAGTTCGTCGATGTCCACGACGTCTTCATGACCGGCCAGACATGGTGGCTGATCGCCATGGTGTTCGTCATCTCTTCCTCGCTGCTGGGATCGGTCAACGTCATCACCACCATCATCAACCTGCGCGCCCGCGGCATGACCTGGATGCGCATGCCGTTCTTCTGCTGGGGCATGCTGGTGATCGCGTTCCTCCTTCTGCTGGCGTTCCCGCCGCTGGAGGTGGCCGCCATCATGCAGCTGTCCGACCGCCTGTTCGGCTCCAGCTTCTTCCTGCCGACCGGCCTGGTCGAGGGCAACCAGCACCTCAACATCTCCGGTGGCGGCAATCCGCTGCTCTACCAGCACCTGTTCTGGTTCCTCGGTCACCCGGAGGTCTACGTGCTGCTGCTGCCGGCCTTCTGCATCATCGCCGAAATCATTCCCTGCTACACCCGCCGCCCGCTGTGGGGCTACAAGTCGATGGTCTACGCCGTGCTCGTGCTCGGCTTCCTGAGCTTCATCGTCTGGGCCCACCACATGTATCTCACCGGCATGGGCACCAGGGTGGCCACGTTCTTCCAGATCACCACGGTGCTGATCTCCATCCCCTCGGTGATCCTGCTGACCTGCCTCATGATCTCGCTATGGGGGGGCTCGATCCGCTTCACCAGCGCCATGCTGTTCGCCTTCGCCTTCCTGCCCATGTTCGGCATCGGCGGCCTCACCGGCCTGCCGCTGGCTTTCTCGCTGATCGATCTCCAGCTGCACGACACCTACTACGTCATCGGCCACTTCCACTACGTGGTGGCTCCAGGCATCCTGTTCGGCTTGTTCGCCGGCATCTACCACTGGTATCCCAAGATCACCGGCCGGTTCATGAGCGAGCGCCTCGGGCGCTGGCACTTCTGGCCGAACCTGATCTTCATGAACGTGCTGTTCCTGCCGATGTTCTGGCAGGGCATGGCCGGCTTCCACCGCCGCTGGTATGATGGCGGCGCCTACTTCTCGCAGACCGCCAACAAGGAGCTGTTCTCCGGTGACCACTGGATCTCCGGAATTTTCAAGGCCGACGGCGCCGCGCTCACCATGCTCGATCTCAACGTGCTCATGTCATGGGGCGCATGGCTTCTGGCCATTGCCCAGATTCCGTTCATCATCAATATCTTCTGGAGCATCCGCCACGGCAAGAAATGTCACTCGGACAACCCGTGGGACGCCACCACCCTGGAGTGGACCACGCCGACTCCGCCGCCGCACGGCAACTTCCTCAAGGAGCCCGTCGTCTACCGCTCGGCCTACGACTACAGCGTGCCCGGCACCACTCCGGCCAAGGATTTCCTCGGCCAGGGCGAGCCGCCGGCCGATGCCACCGCCGCGACCCAGCCCTCTCCGGACCAGCCGGCCCCGGCCGGTCACTGAGGCCGCCGCCAGCATCCCGTTGTCTGACCTGAACCGCTTTCATTCTATCTGATTTGACCTGCTCAACCCGAGGCCCCGGCACCGCCCACGGTTCCCGGCGATCCCTTCGCTAGCCATGGAAATTCCTTACACCGTCACCGCCCGTCCCGATACCGGGCTCTACAACGCCAAGGTCGGCATCTGGCTGTTCCTCGCCTCCGAGGTCATGCTGTTCGGCGGCCTGTTCTCCGGTTACATCTTCCTGCGCATCGGCGCCGACTACCCGTGGCCCGAGGGCGTGCTGAACAACCTGCTCGGCTTCATCAACACCCTGGTGCTGATCGCCTCCTCGGTCACCGTCGTCATGGCCTGGGCCAGCCTCAAGATGAGGCAGTGGAACCGTTACGTGCTCTACATGTCGATCACCCTGCTGTGCGCCGCCACGTTCATGGTGATCAAGGCCTTTGAATACACCGACAAGCTGACCCACTACGGCCTGCACTTCTCCGATGGCAGCATCGTCGAGGGCTACATCGACACCGGTGCCGACTTCGTCGTCCTCAAGGACGTCACCTCGGTGCGCTTCGACACCACCAAGGGCGCCCCCAACTACGTGCTCCGCAACGTGCTCGAGGGCGAGCCCGTGTTCCTCAACAAGGACGGCGTCGAGATCAACCTCAACCGATCCTACCTGCGCACCCTGGCCCGCGGCAGCGAACGCCTCGGAATCGCCCCCGCAGGCTCGGTCGAACTCACCCTCAGGGAGCCGATCACCATCGGCTCACGGGCCAGCCGCCTGATGAATCACAGCGATGAAGGCATGACCTTCCGCGATGGCACAGTCGTCAACGGCACCCTGGAACGTGACCACGTCACCATGCGGGTCGACCGGATCGACACCCGGATGGCCGAGGACCCCACCGACAACATGGCGCTGCAATACCTCGGCGACACCATCACCGAGCGCTTCCGGCGGCACGCCCAGTTCCACATCGACGACTTCAACGAACGCTACGCCGACCGCGGGTTCGATCCGATGGAGAACGCCGAGCTGCTGCGCACCGCCTACCGGCTCAAACTGCCCGCCCCGGACCTGGACACGGTCAAGCGTGGCCGCCTCGGCGGTTCGTCCGGCGATGATGCGCTGGCGGACGGCAAGGACAAGTATCCGCAGATCCAGGTGGAGCGCGAGGACGTGCGCTTCTACTCCAATTTCTCCCCGGCCTACAGCACCTACTACGCGATCTATTTCACCCTCACCGGCTTGCACGGCCTGCATGTCATCTGCGGCGCCCTGGTCCTCGGGTATTTCATGGTGTTCGGCAAGAAGATGTACCAGCGCAACCCCGAGCACCTGGCCAACCGGGTCGAGGTCGGCGGCCTGTTCTGGCACTTCGTCGACCTGGTGTGGATTTTCCTGTTCCCGGTCCTCTACCTCATGTGATCCGGCGGAAATCCGCCACGCCGCCCCTTTTCCCACGTTTCAACCGCTCACTCATCCGTATCGTTCATGGCAGATTCACCCGAAGAAATCCAGAAGTCGGTCCGCACCTACATGAAGGTGTTCGCCGCCCTGATCGTGCTGACGATCCTCACCTGGTCGGCGGCGATTTTCATCGACCTCGGCGAGCCCGGCCTCGCCAAGGAGGATGTCGCCCTCGGCCTGCTGATCGCCACCATCAAGGCCTCTCTGGTGGCCCTTGTCTTCATGCACCTCAACCACGAGCGCCCGCTGATCTACAAGATCCTGGTCTTCACCACGATCTTCGTGGTGTCGCTGGTGGCGCTGATCTACCTGGCCGACAGCGACCCGCTGGTGTTCTTCGGTATCGAGGATCTCTGACCGGCCCCGCCGGCCAACATCACACCGCATCCAAGCATCATGTCCCTCAAGGAATTCCATCCGTTCTTCATCTTTCTCGCGGCGCTGTTCAGCGTGGCGTTCGCCGGCTGGGTTTTCTTCTCGGGGGACGAACAGATGGAGGGCATGGTCATCCGCGTGAGCGGCGCCTTCAGCGGCTTGCTCGGTGTCGTCCTGGCCGTCTATGGCGTCTGGTTCGTGCGCAAGAAGGCGCCCAAGCTGTTTGTCTGAAAATTTACCAGAAACCAACAAACTGGCCGCCCGCCGGCGCCGCGGGTGCGGCCAACCGGCCACGGCCGCCTGAAAGTCCAACCGCCAACCCACCGATACCAAGATCATGAGCCCACTTTTTGCCGTCCCCGCCTGGCTGGCCTGCGCCGTCTGCATCGGCGATCCAGATGATCCCAACGTGATGGCCGCCTCCGCCGCCATCCTGTTCATGCTCGGGGTGCTGGGCGCCGTGTTCGGCATGTTCATTCTCATGATCCGTAAAATGGTCACCAGCGCCCGCCACTGTGCGGTCGATGGCGCGCCGTGGGACGAAATGGCCGCCCAGGCCACCGTGCCGCAACCCCGCCCGGGCCACCCGCTGGTGCCCGCCGCCGCCCGCGCCAGGCGCGAAGACGCCCGTCAACTTGAATCCGTCCGATGACTACACTTGCGATAATCAACGATTTCCTCGGCCAGCCCGAACTCGCCTCCGAACACGGCGAGATGGTCGACCACATGCTCGAACTGGTCCACTGGTTCATGGCCGCCCTGTTTGTCGGTTGGTCCGCCTTTCTGGTGGTGGTGCTGTGGAAGTTCCGCCAGAAGAAAAACAGGACCGCCGACCACGTCGGCGTGCGCGGCCATGCCACCACCCACCTTGAAGTCGGAGTGGTCATCGTCGAGGTGGTGCTGCTGCTGGGCTTTGCCTTCCCGCTCTGGCAGACCCGGGTGGAGGCCTACCCGGTGGGAAGCGACCCGCTCAAGGTGCGCGCCATCGCCTACAAGTTCGCCTTCGAATTCCAGTATTCCGGCAATGACAACGTGCTCGGGAGGGTGGACTACCGTCAGATCGCCGGCGACAACCCCCACGGCCATGTGGCCAACGATCCCGCCAGCCGGGATGACTTCTTCAGTCCGGCCGAGATGGTGCTCGAGGTCAACCGCCCCGTGGTGATCGATGTCAGCAGCAAGGATGTGATCCACAACCTGCACATGCCGGTGATGCGCATCGCGCAGGACGCGACCCCCGGCGTGCGCTCCCACATGTGGTTCACGCCCACGAAGACCGGTTCCTGGGACATCATCTGCGGCCAGCTGTGCGGTCCCGGCCATGCCAACATGGGCGCCACCGTCACCGTGATGTCCCGCGAGGACTTCCAGGAGTGGTGGGACGAGCGCCACCCCGACGTCATCGACGAAGTCGAGCCTGCCGACCCGGCGGAGCCGGTCGAGGAAGTGGCTGATGACTCCGGCACCGCGGACCTCGACGTCGATGGCGTTGCGGATCACGAGCCGGAATCGGCCGACGCCTCGGTGGCCTCGATCTGAAGTAGAAGCGGCGTCCCGCCGCTTGGAGAACGGGAGGAGGATGACTATCCCTCCTTACCGATCGCGGAAGGAAGTTCTGTGCTGAATTTTGAGAATCATGCAGATCCGCTGACCTATCCTCAGCTTACAGTGGATCTACGCTCTGGACAGGTTGTGGCCAGGGAAAAACCTGCGAACCCGGACTGATCATGGCCGGGTGCCTGGGCGTGGGGGCAGCCATCCTGGGTGCCCTGGTTGGGTGCGCTCTCAGGTAGTCGAGAGGCAGGATCTCCTGGGTTGGTTCATTGTGTAGGCATGAAAGCCATACTCGCCGGTGAAACAGCAGTGTCGGAGAACCACCACGAAGGACACGAAGAGCACGAAGAAGGATCGAAGAGGGGGGGAATCTGTGGAAGCCCTGGCGGGCCATGTCTGTGACGCTATTTGCTTGGGTTTTCAATCCGGGTCGAGTCGGAGTTGGCGATGTTTTTCGCGGGAGCAGGCTCGTTGTTTTCCGAATCTTCGTGCTCTTCGAGTTCTTCGTGGTGAAACAATCCGTGCGGGCTTTGCTCCGGGGATGGCGTGCCGAAGGTCGAGTAGGCTTGGATCATGTCGATCCGCTGACCTATCCTGAGCTTATGGTTGATCTACGCTCTGGACAGGTTGTGGCCAGGGAAACCTA
>SKLO01000518.1 GCA_007123195.1 Verrucomicrobiales bacterium
ATCAGCGACCACCTCACGCCGCGCACCCGCGCCTACCACGAGATCTGGCTCGACGACGGAGCCGGCGGCGACAAGCAGAAGATCACACCGGAGCCCGAGGAGGTGGAACCGATCTACGGCGAGCGCTACCTGCCGCGCAAGTTCAAGACCGTGGTGGCGGTGCCGCCGAGCAACGACGTCGACATCTTCGCCCACGACCTCGGCTACATCGCGATCGTCAAGGGCGACAAGGTGACCGGCTACAACGTCACCGTCGGCGGCGGCATGGGCACCACCCATGGCGACGAGGCCACCTACCCGCGCCTGGCCGAGGTGCTCGGCTTCTGCAAGCCTGACCAGGTCACCGAAGTGGCGGAGGCGGTGGTCAAGGTTCAGCGCGACCATGGCGACCGGGTCGACCGCAAGCACGCGCGCCTTAAATACACCATCGAGGACCACGGGCTCGACTGGTTCCGCCAGCGGGTCGAGGAACACCTTGGCTATAAGCTGGGCAAGCCGCGGGCGTTCGAGTTCGACCACAACGGCGACCGCTACGGCTGGATCCAGGACCATCGCAAGCGCTGGCATCTGACTTTGTTCATCCAGAACGGCCGCGTGTTCGACGGCGAGGACGCGCGCATGCTGACCGCCCTGCGCGAGGTCGCCAGGGTTCACCAGGGCGATTTCCGCCTGACCGCCAACCAGAATCTCGTCATCGCCGACGTCAGTTCCCGGCACAAAAAGCAAATCGAGACCATCCTCGCCGACCACGGTGTCGCCGACAGCTGGCACCGCAGCGGCCTGCGGCTCAATTCCATGGCCTGCGTGGCCCTGCCCACCTGCGGCCTTGCCCTGGCCGAGAGCGAGCGCTACCTGCCCGATCTGGTGGGCGAACTCGACCAGGTGCTCGCCGAGCACGGGCTGGAGCAGGACGCCATCACCATCCGCATGACCGGCTGCCCCAACGGCTGCGCCCGCCCGTTCCTGGCCGAGATCGGCTTCGTCGGCCGGTCCCCCGGCAAATACAACGTCTACCTCGGCGGCGGCTTCGCCGGCCAGCGCCTCAACAAGCTCTACCGTGAATCGGTCCGGGCCGGGGAAATCACCGAACTGCTGCGGCCGTTGATCGCCGACTACGCCGCCAAACGCAGGAAGGGCGAACCCTTCGGCGACTTCCTGATCCGCGCCGGCCACATCGCCGCCACCGTCCAGGGCGCCGACTTCCACGCCAACACCGGCGGTGCCGGGGAGTGATCCCGGCAGGAGTGCGTCTGCCTGTTCCGCTTTTCACGATGGCGGTTCCGATGGGCATCCCACCACATCTTCAAGGAGCGTTCCGCTCGGTGGGATGCGTGTGGAGTGGTGCGGCAGCCTTGCCCCGCGCGAAGCGCGCAAGGAGGAACGGCAACTTGTCCGCCGAAGCCTTGCCGAAGGAGGATCCCTGCCGTTCGGCCACGCACGCCATTGACGCCGCGGTTCACTCTCGCTTCGACCCTTCGCGGCAAGGATGCCGCGTCTCCTTGGGCTCCGCCGTACGGTGCGTCAGCCTTATGGAGTGCGTGCGACATGTGAGGGTGCGGTCGATCAAGGCCAGCCGGTCCGCCCGCATGAGGCCGTGCGCGACGATCAGCAGGTCGGGGACCAGCAACTCCAATGAAGCGCCGCATGCCAGACAGCGGCGAACGGTCCTGCCCGCCGCCCAAGCCACCCTGGCGGCACCAGTGTGGCGCAGACAATCCTGTCTGCGAGCCAATGCCCCAACCCATCTCCGGCCAATTCCCGCACCGACCGCCCGTGTTCCATCGCAACGCCCATCGTCAGCCGCCCATGCGCCGATCACCGGCAAACAGCGGCGGGACGCCGCTGCCACTCTGCTTGCGCCCCGCATCCGCAACGCGTCCGCGGACACCCCGCGTGGGTAGGGCGAGCCGTCCCCGGCGAGCCGCGCGGGCCGAAAGATCTCCTACCGCACAAAAGCGCCGCAGTCCAAACCGCCCGCGCGGTGCCCGCGGGAAAGCAAAAGCTTCCGCCCACCTCCGATTTCAGCTTTTCAGCTTTTCAGCGTTTCAGCGTTTCAGCTTTCAACCCTCGCCCGTCCCACCCTTGCTCACGGCGCACCTCTTTTCCCGTGACGACCGCGCCTGCCGGGGCTACCTCACTGCCTTGATTGAGCCAAACCAACGCCTTCCCTGCCTGATCGCCTGCGGCGGCACCGGCGGCCACCTGTTCCCCGGCATCGCTGTCGCCCAGGAACTGCAGCGACGGGGCCATCAGCCGCTGATCCTGATCTCCGAAAAGCCGATCGACCGGCTGGCGGCCGATGGTCACCCGGAGCTGGAATTCGTCACCGCCCCGTCGGTGGCCATGCCGCGCCTGCTGTCGCCGGCGATGGCGGCCTTCGGCCTGCGGCTGCTGCGCAGCGTGCGCCAGTGCCGCGCCCTGCTGCGCGAGCGCGGCACCCGGGCGGTGCTGGGCATGGGCGGCTTCACCTCGCTGCCACCGCTGTGGGCCGCCCGCCGCCAGGGTTGCGTCACCCTGCTGCACGAGTCCAACGCCATCCCCGGCAAGTCAAACCGCTGGTGCGCGAAATTCGCCGACGAAGTGCTGCTCGGCGTCGCCGGCTGCGCCCGCCATTTCCCCAACCGCCCCACCGCCGTCACCGGCACCCCGGTGCGCACGGAACTGACCCGCCAGGTCGACCGCGCCGCCGCCCGCAGCCGCTTCGGGCTCGACCCCGACCAACCGGTCCTGCTGGTGATCGGCGGCAGTCAGGGCGCACGCGGGGTCAACGAGGCGGTGATCGCCGCCCTGCCCGAACTGGCCGCCCAAGGGGTCGGACTGATCCACCTGACCGGTCCCACCGAGCACGAGGCCGTCACCGCAGCCTACCGCCAGGCCCGCGGCCGGGCGCCGTTGTCGGCCCACGTGGCGCCGTTCTGCCATGACATGGCCGAGGCCTACACCGCCGCCGATCTGGTGCTGGCCCGCTCCGGCGCCTCCACCCTGACCGAGCTGGCCTGGTTCGGCCTGCCCTCCCTGCTGGTGCCTTACCCGTTCGCCGCCGACGACCACCAGACCCTCAACGCCAGGGTGCTGGTGGAAGCCGGGGCCGCCCGCATGATCCCCCAGCCCGACCTGACCCCGGCCGCACTGGTCGATTTCATCACTCAAACCGGCCCCGGCAGCGAGACCCGCGCGCGCATGACCGCCGCCGCTCGCGCGGCCGCCGTGCCCGACGCCGCGGCCCGAATCGCCGACCGACTCCAGGCCCTCCTGACCTTGCCATGACCCTGCCCATCCTGAGCATCCTCGAAGAAAACCGCCATCCGTTGCGCATCCACCTGCTCGGCGTGGCCGGCTCCGGCATGAGCGGCCTGGCCTGGCTGCTGATGCAACTCGGCCACCGTGTCAGCGGCTCGGACCGGGTCGAGACCACCGAGACCGCCCGCCTGCAGCAGGCCGGCCTGGAATTCGCCTGCCCGCACACCGCCGGCGCGGTCGAGCACGCCGACCTGGTGATCCACTCGTCCGCCATCAAGCCCGGCCACCTCGCCTACGACGCCGCTGCCCGGCTCGACATCCCGCTGGTCCGCCGGGCCGAGGCGCTGGCCACCATCATGCGCCTCAAGCACGGCGTGATCGTGGCCGGCACCCACGGCAAGACCACCACCTCGGCCCTCTGCGCCCACCTGCTGCGCGTCAGTGGCCGCCACCCCAGCCACTACGTCGGCGCCGAAATCCCGGTGCTGGGAAGCAACGCCGGCTGGGACGACCGCGGCCAGCTGTTCGTCGCCGAGGGCGACGAGAGCGACGGCACCCTGACACTGTTCCAGCCGCGCCACACCATCCTGCTCAACATCGAGCGCGAGCACCTCGACCACTACGGGTCGCTCGAGGAGATCGTCGACGTGTTCGGCACCCTGCTGGACCAGACCTCGGACACCTTCGTCTACTGCGGCAGCGACCCGGTCGCGCTGCAATTGTGTCAGCACCGGCCAAACGGCGTGGCCTACGGCTGGGAGCCGCGCTTTGCCTACAGCGCCGAGGTGCTGGCCATGGAGGCGGCGCGTTCGGCGTTCCGCGTGCGCCACCACGGCGAACCGCTCGGCGAGTTCACCCTCGGCATCCCCGGCCGCCACAACGTGCTCAACGCCCTCGCCTGCATCGCCCTGGCCCACCGCCTCGGGGTCGACACCGCCGACATGGAGACCGCCCTGCGCAGCTTCCGCGGCGCCCGCCGGAGATTCGAGCTGCGCTATTCCTCCGCCCGGTTCCAGCTGCTCGACGACTACGGCCATCATCCCACCGAGGTCCGCGCCACCCTGGACACCGCGCGCGCGCTGCCGTGCAACCAGTTGCACTGCGTGTTCCAGCCGCACCGCTACTCGCGCACCCAATTGCTGAAAAAGGACTTCGCCACCGCCTTCGACGCCGCCGACCACGTCATGATCACCGACGTCTACGCCGCCAGCGAAAAACCGCTGCCCGGCGTCAGCGGCGCCACCCTGGTGGAGGAGGTGCAGCAAGGCGGCCAGGTGCCCCGGGTCGAATCCACCCCGTCGCTGGTCGCCGCCCTCCACACCCTCGGCGCCTCCATCCGCCCGCGGTCGGTGGCCCTCACCCTCGGCGCCGGCGACGTCCACCTCGTCGCCACCGCCCTGGCGCGCGACCTCGAGGTGCTCGACGCCGTGCTCGACGCGCTCGGTGACGACGGCGGCCGCGCCTCACTCTACGAGCCGATGGCGCGCCACACCACCATCCGCATCGGCGGCCCGGCGCAATACTGGATCGAACCCCGTCGCATTGACAGCTTTGTAAGGGTCGTGCAACGCATGCGCGACCTGGCGGTGCCGGTGCGCGTGATCGGCCGCGGCTCCAACCTGCTGGTCCGCGACGGCGGCATCGCCGGCGCCGTGATCCACCCCGCCGGCGGCGAGTTCGAGGCCATCCACATCGACGGCGACCTGATCACCGCCGGGGTGGGCGTGCGGCTCAAAAAGCTGGTCGCCGCCGCCCGCAACGCCGGCCTCGCCGGCTTCGAATGGATGGAGGGCATCCCGGGCAACGTCGGCGGCTGCATCCGCATGAACGCCGGCGCCATGGGCATCGAGGCGTTCGACCAGATCGAGCGGGTCGATTTCCTCGATCCCGCCCACAGTGAGATCCAGAGCCGCACCCGCGCGCAGATCGCCTACCGCTACCGCTCGGCCCCCGAATTCGAGGACCGCTACGCCGTCGCCGCCGTCTTCCGCGGCGTGCCCGCACCGCAGGAGGAGATCGACGCCCGCATCGCCGAGTCCAAGGGCAAGCGCAAGACCAGCCAGCCGGTGGCCGCCAGCGCCGGTTGCATCTTCAAGAATCCCGACGCCTGCGCGGCCGGCCGCCTGGTCGACGAACTGGGCATGAAAGGCGCCCGCCGCGGCGCCGCCGAAGTCTCGGCCATCCACGGCAACTTCATCGTCAACACCGGCGGCGCCACCGCCGCCGACGTGCTCGCCTTGATCCACGACATCCGCGAGCGCGCCCTGCTCCAGCGCGGGCTGGAATTGGAGACCGAGGTCCAGATCATCGGCCAGGACCAGTGGGTGGGGATGGGGGGTGAATGATAAATGTTGAATTTTGAATGTTGAATGTTGAATGTTGAACGGCCTTCGGGCTGGTCCTTGGCTCGGTTGGTTGCCAGCCGCCGCAGGCGGCTTGCCTTGGACTGCGGCAGCCTGCTTGTCCGCCGTAGCGCTTGAGCGAAGCAGGGCTGCCGCAGTCCAAGGTGCTGCGCACCGCCGTGCAGGGCGAACGACCGATATCGCCTTGCGCCGCCGCACCGGCGCCAGCACCGGTTCACCCACTCACTGACCTATGGTTCGCCGGACCCATGCGCAGCGCGATCCCGGAGGGATCGAATACGGTAGCCGGTGGTTGAGCCCGCACCGCGGGCGACACCACCGGATCCATCCCCCAGGAGAATGCATCCTGAAGGGATGCCATCGGCGCGATCCACCAGCGCCCGGTCCGGATCCGGCGACAAAACCCGCCGTCACCTAACAACGCAACACAATGGCACCCCTCCAGGGTGCAATGATCGGGGACGGGCGAAATCCGGTGGTGTCGCTTCGCTCAACCACCGGCTACCACCTGGGATGCCTCCGGCATCCATCGCGAGCGACCTTCCACCTTCCACCTTCCACCTTCCACCTTCCACCTTCCACCTTCCACCTTCCACCTTCCACCTTCCACCTTCCACCTTCAACCTTCCACC
>SKLO01000405.1 GCA_007123195.1 Verrucomicrobiales bacterium
CGCCGGCCACGGAAACAGTGGCCGATGGCGAAATCCTCCAGCGGTGGGCTCACACCGATGATGAAACAGTATCAGACCCTGCGGCGGTCGCTGCCCGCCGACGTGCTGCTGCTGTTCCGGCTGGGGGATTTCTACGAGATGTTCTTCGACGATGCCAAGGTCGCGGCGTCGATCCTCGACGTGGCCCTGACCAAGCGCAACGGGGTGCCGATGTGCGGCGTGCCGCACCACGCCGCCCAGGGCTACATCGCCCGCCTGATCCAGGCCGGCAAACGCGCCGCCATCGCCGAACAGACGTCCGATGCGGTGCCGGGCAAGCTGGTGGACCGCGAGATCACCCGGCTGGTCAGCGCCGGCACGCTGGACGACCTCAGCCTGCTTGATGCCCGCCAGCCGAACCACCTGGCGGCACTCTGCCGGCTGAAGGATCACTGGGGCCTGGCCTGGCTGGATCACTCGACCGGCACCTTCCAAACCGCCCAGCACGACACCGCCGAGGCCGCGCTCGATGCCCTGACGCGGCTGCAGCCGGCCGAATTGATCGTGCCCGACGACCACCCCGATCTGGCGACCCTGTGCATGCCCGTGCGCGAACCGGTGCTGACCGACGGCTATACGTTCCTCCACGACCACGCCCAACACGCCTTGACCAGCCACTTCCGGGTGCAATCACTCGACGGATTCGGCCTTGGCCGGTTGCCCGCCGCCACCTGCGCCGCCGGCGCCTTGCTGCACTACCTGGAAACCCAGATGCGCCGCGGCACCGACCACCTGCGGGCGCCGCGGCCGGTGTTCGACATGGCCCACGTGCTGATCGACGCCGCCACCCAGAACCATCTGGAACTGGTCAGCAGCCGCTCCGGCGCGCGCCACACCCTGCTGCACGCGGTCGATCGCACCAAAACGGCGATGGGCGCGCGCCTGCTGCGCCACTGGCTGCTGCATCCGCTGCGCGACCCCGGCGCGATCGAGGCGCGCCAGGGTCTGGTCCAGTCGCTGGTCGACCAGCCCTTCATCGCCGGCCAGCTGCAGAACTCGTTCGCTGAAATCCGCGACATGGAACGCACCAGCGCCCGCCTCAGCCAGGGCAGCGGCAACGCCCGCGACCTGGCGGCGCTGGCCCAATCGCTGGCCACCCTGCCACAGTTGCGCCTCCACCTGGAGGCACTGGCCGGCCGCAGCCGGCTGGCGGCCAGGCTGGCGCCGCGGCTGGCCGACTTCCGCGAGGTGGTGGACGACGTCCGGCGGTCACTGGTCGATGAGCCGCCGGCCGCGCTGCGGGACGGCGGCCTGTTCCGCGACGGCTGCATGGAGGAACTCGACGAGCTGCGCCAGGCCTCGTCCTCGGGCAAGCGCTGGCTGGCCGCGTTCCAGCAGCAGGAGGTCGACCGCACCGGCATCAAATCGCTGAAGATCAAATACAACGCCGTGTTCGGCTACTTCATCGAGGTCACCAAATCCAACCTCGACGCGGTGCCGGAGGACTACCACCGCAAGCAGACCACGGCCAACGCCGAGCGCTTCGTCACCCCGGCGCTCAAGGAGATGGAGCAAAAGATCCTCGGCGCCGACGAGCGCGCGCGGCTGCTGGAATACCAGGCGTTCACCGAACTGCGCGACCGCGTCATGCGCCACCTGGCGGCCATCCAGGACGCCGCCGACGCGGTGGCCACGCTCGACGCCCTGGCGGGCCTGGCCGAGACCGCGCGCCACCACCGCTACGTGCGCCCTGACATCACCACTGAGCCGCTGCTCGACATCCGCGACGGCCGCCACCCGGTGCTCGACCAGACCCTGACGGAAACCCCGTTCGTGGCCAACGACACCCTGATGGACCCGGAACAGCGACGACTGCTGCTGATCACCGGCCCCAACATGGCCGGCAAGTCCACCTACATCCGCCAGGTCGCGCTGATCACCCTGCTGGCCCACACCGGCTCGTTCGTGCCGGCCGGGTCGGCCTCCATCGGCCTGGTCGACCGCATCTTCACCCGCATCGGCGCCAGCGACGACATCGCCCGCGGCCAGTCGACCTTCATGGTCGAGATGAACGAGACCGCCGCGATCCTCAACAACGCCAGCGAGCGCTCGCTGGTGATCCTCGACGAGATCGGCCGCGGCACCTCGACCTTCGACGGCCTGTCCATCGCCTGGGCGGTCGCCGAGCACCTGCACCACGACATCCGCGCGCGCACCCTGTTCGCCACCCACTACCACGAACTCACCTCGCTGGCCGCCAGCTGCAAGGCGCTGGCCAACTGCAACGTGGCGGTGCGCGAGTGGAACGACCAGGTGATCTTCCTGCACAAGATCGTCGCCGGCGCCGCCGACCGCTCCTACGGCATCCAGGTGGCGCGCCTGGCCGGGCTGCCCGACGCCGTGCTGGGCCGGGCACGCGAGGTGCTGGCACGGCTGGAACGCACCGCCCGCCATCACAGCAGCAGCCTCGCCCACCAAAAAGGGCACGCCGCCGCTGACGGCGCGAACGACCCCGAAGCCCGTCCCGAATTGCCGCTGTTCGAATAGGCCATCCAGACCGCCACCGACCGCTCACCACCCAATCTCCCCGGTCACCCAGCCGACATCCCCCGCACACTGGCCCGGGTCGGCAACGGGCTGTCCCGCCGTCCCCCCGGGTCGGCCGGCAACCCTCCATCCAGACTCAAACGCCGGCGCCCCCCCGTCGACGCCCGCCGATGCTTCGCCGGCGGTTTTGGTGGCTCCCACTCCGCCTCTGGCGTAGCTTGAACTCATCCGGGCGAAGCTCCTTGGCTGGCCACGCACGTTCGAATCCAACACCCCTGCCCCACCCTGCCCGCGGGCGGCACTCCATGATTTACCTCGATTCCAACGCCACCACCCGCATCGACCCCGAAGTGGTCGATGCCATGCTGCCGTTCCTCACCGAACACTACGCCAACCCGTCGTCCGGTTACAAGGCCGGCCGGCTGGTGAAACGGGCCGTCACCGGGGCGCGTCAGCAGGTCGCCAACCTGCTCAACGCCGAGCCCGACGAAATCATCTTCACCGGCTGCGGTACCGAATCCAACAACGCCGTGATCCAGTCGTTGTGGCACACGCCCCCGGCCGGACGTCAGGTCATCAGCGCGCGCAGCGAGCACAGCGCCGTGATCGAACCGCTCAAACCCTGGCAACAAGACGGCGGCCGCGTGACCTGGCTCGACGTCGACCGCCATGGCCGCATCGACCTCGCCCAACTCGAATCCGCCTTGGACGATGGCCCGACCGCCTTGGTCACGCTGATGTGGGCCAACAACGAAACCGGCGTGCTGCAATCAATCCCCGACATCGTGCGCCTGGCCCACGACCGCGGCGTGCCGGTCCACACCGACGCCGTCCAGGCCTGCGGCAAGCTGCCGATCGATGTACGCCAGTGCCCGGTCGACTACCTCTCGCTCAGCGGCCACAAGTTCCACGCCCCCAAGGGCGTCGGCGCCCTGTTTGCCAGCCGCCGCGCGCGCCTGAGACCCTGGCTGCTGGGCGGCGGGCAGGAGGGCGGCCACCGTTCCGGCACCGAAAACGTCGCCGGCGTGGTGGCGCTCGGTCGCGCCGCCGAGCTGATGGCCAGCCACCTGCGGCAAGGCGACATGGCGCGGATCGAAGCCCTGCGCGACCGGTTTGAAACCGGCCTCACCAGGACGTTCCCCAACGCCGAGATCCACGCCGCCGGCGCCCCCCGATTGCCGACCACCTGCAGCGTGCAACTGCCCGGCCTCGACGCCGCCGGCTTGCTGATCCTGCTCGACCAGCGCGGCGTCTGCGCCTCCGCAGGATCCGCCTGCCACAGCGCCGCCGTGCATCCGTCCCACGTGCTCGAGGCCATGGGCTACGACGCCGAGCACGCCGCGCGCACCCTGCGGTTCTCGTTCTCCCGCTTCAACACGGCGCCCGAGATCGACCAGGCCCTCGACCACCTCGCCGCCGCCGCCACCATCATGCGCCGCGAGCAGTCGCGCCTCACCTCCTGATCTCATACAACTCAACCCCGAACGGGGTCCTGAGAAATACGCCGAGGTAACGCTGCTCACCGATGCGGTAGAAATACCCGACCGAATCCCGCTGGCGATCCTCGTCGGTGGGTTCGTCAAGGGAGGCGCTGTAGCCGCGCGGGCCGTCCTCATACCCGTAATAGGACGAACCCTCGAACAACAACCGGTCCTCGCCGTCGGGCACCAGCACCCCGAAGCGCCGCTGCGATCCGGTGTGCTTGTGGAACACCAGCACCCGTGCCTCGCGCTGGATGGTGCACTGAAAGAACGGATAGGCAATACACCCGCCCGCCGATGCCTGCAGGCTGCGCACCCGCCAACGTCCCTCCAGCGCCTGGTCAAGGTCCTCCGGCTCTGCCAGCGGCAGCCGCGGCAGCCCCAGCAAGCCGAGCATCTCCCGCCCGGCCGCGACGCCGTCGTGGTTGTCATCGGAAGCCTCGGCCGCCTGCATCGCCTCGCCAATGAATTCCTCCGCGTCCCGGTCCACACTCTCCAGCCCCTTGCGATGCTCTTTCAACAACCGCTCCCGCACCGCGTCGGTGAATCCCTCCTCAAGTTCGTCCGCCCGCAGTTCCCCGGCCGGGGCGCCGGAAAACACCAGCAGCACCACCAGCAACCAACCCACCCGAACCAGCGACAATCTCGGGAACAGCAAGGATGACCGGTTTCTCATGCGCTTGTGATAGCACGACCGCCTGCCGGAATCGAGCGGATTCACCTGGCGTATCGGCTTGCAACCGCCCCGGGAACGCGCAGGGTCGGGACGTGACCGATTCCAGCGCGATCCTGCTCGCCCACTGCCCCGACCAGCCCGGCCTGGTGCGGGCGGTGGCCGGCTTCATCCACGACCACGGCGGCAACATCATCCACTTCGACCAGCACGTGGACTCGGCCCGGAACGTGTTCTTCATGCGCGCCGAGTGGTCGCTGGAGGACTTCACCCTGCCCCAAGGCGAACTGGCCGCCGCCCTCGCCAGCCGGGTGACCGGTCCGTTCGAGATGAACTGGCAGCTGTGGATGAACGACCAGCGGCCGCGGCTGGCAATCCTGGTGTCGCGCGACCACCACTGCCTGTATGACCTGCTGTCCCGTCACGAAGCCGGCGAATTGGCGGCCGACATCGCCCTGGTGATGAGCAACCATCCCGACCTCGGCACCGCCGCCACGCGTTTCAACGTGCCGTTCTTCCACCTGCCCGTCACCGCCGCCACCAAGCCCGCGGCGGAGGCCGCCCAGTTGCAGGTCCTGCGCGACCACGGGGTCGACACCGTGGTGCTGGCGCGTTACATGCAGGTCCTCAGCCCGACCTTCGTGGCCCGCTATCCGGACCGCATCATCAACATCCACCACTCGTTCCTGCCCGCGTTCCCGGGCGCCCGACCCTATCACTCAGCCCACGCCCGGGGGGTCAAGATCATCGGCGCCACCAGCCACTACGTCACCGATGAACTCGACGAGGGCCCGATCATCCATCAGGACGTGGTCAAGGTGACCCACAAGGACAGCGTGGCCGACTTCATCCGCAAGGGGCGCGACCTGGAAAAGATCGTGCTGTCGAAGGCGGTCTGGTTCCACACCCGCCGCCGCGTCCTCACCTATCACAACAAGACCGTGGTGTTCGACTGAGCCCGCCACCGGCCGCCGGCCCGCGGCCATCCGCCAGCGCTCAAACCAGCCCGGCACCATGGCGAAGCCCCCGTTGACGGCCCGGTTTGACGTCACCTGCCGCCCCCGGATCGGCCGCCCGGGCAAGTGCCGGCAGGCAGAGTGGAGTAGACATCCTGTCTGCTCGGCCGATGAACACGATCATCACCGGGCCATTGCCTCCGAGTTGCACACCTCCCAATGACCTGCGCATGATCCATCCATCGACCGGGGGACAAGAGTGTCCCCCCTCCATAGGTGCCCCGCGCCGCTTCATTCACCTCACCAATGGGCAGTGGGCAGTGAGTCAGTGAGTCAGTGGGCAGCCACCAGCCACCAGCCACCAGCCACCAGCCACCAGCCACTGACCACTGGCGAAGGTCTCTGACTACGATCCATCCGACGTTCCATCCAGGCACCGGTCATTTCCCTGCCCTATGCCTTGGAGCGGCGGTTCGGCGGGGTGCCGCTTACATTCCAAGGCTCTGCATCATGGAAGCGAGAGCAAGGTCCAGTTCCGGCAATTC
>SKLO01000102.1 GCA_007123195.1 Verrucomicrobiales bacterium
CCAGATTTTTTCAAGCGACAGGCGGTCGGCGATGGCGTCGAGTTCGGGGCCGGCGTCGCCGCCGGTGCCTTCGAGTTTGTGGCAGCGCATGCATTGGGCGGCGAGGTGGTTTTCCAGCACGTCGCGGCCGGCGACGGGATCGCCGCCGTGCATGGCGACGCGGTGGACGGCGAGCGGACCCTCGGCTTCGGATTGCTGCTGCCAGCGCTCGAGCCCGGCGGCGAGGGCGGCGTCGCCGGGGGTGTCGTCGTGGTCGGTGGCGAGCGCGCGGGCGGCCTTGAGCACGTCGAGTTGGAGCGCGGGTTCGACTTCGTTCAGCAGCAGGCGGTCGAGCCAGCGGCGGACAATGACGGTGGCGGGTTCGCCACCGATTTCGGCCAGGGTGGCGAGGGCGAGTTGCTGCTGGGACAGGCGGCCGTGTTCGAGGGATTGTTCGAGCAAGGAGGTGGCGCGGTCGGGATCGAGCGCGGCGAGTGCCTCGGCGCCGGCGGCCTGGAGTTCATCGTCGTTGGCGGCGAGGGCGTCGGCGAGGGCCTGGGCCAGGGTGTCGCCGCCGATGGTGCGGGCGTAGTCGAGGGCGGCGAGGCGGACGGGCACGGGTTGGTCGGCGTTGGCGACCAGGCGGTTGACGTCGATCCCGGCGGGGTCGGCGTCGATGGCGGCCGCCAGTTCGAGCACGCGGACCAGCAGCTCGCCCTCGCTGTGGGTCACGAGGTCGGCCAGGCGGCTTGCGGCGGCGCGGGCTCCGGCTTGGGGATCGCGGTGGGCCGGGACCGGCCGCCAGCCGCCTTCGACGCGGTCGCGCGGGTCGGGTTCGCGCCAGTCGGTGAGGGCGGCGACGGCTTCGAGCCGGACCGGATCGGGCAGTTCGGTGAGCAGGGCGAGATTGACCAGGGCCTCGGCGGCGTGGTCGTGGCCGAGGCGGAAATTGGCGTTGATGACGCGGCGCAGGAGGGATTCACGGCGGCGGTTTTCGTCGGGCAACGCGAGCAGGCGGCGGCCGTGGTCGGAGTCGGCCGAGGCGATGGGTGTGGCCAGCGCGGCGAGAGCGGGCCAGGCGTCGGTGAGATCGAGCCGGTTGATGGCGGAGGCGGCTTCGAGGGCGATCCAGGGACTGGAGTCGTCGAGGAACGCGGCGACTTGCGGGGCGTGATGGCGGGCGAGGGCCAGCAGGGCGGCGAGCCGGATGTGGCGGGAGTCGTGGCCGGCGAGGACGGCGAGTTGATCAGGTGCGGCGACGCGGGCGAGGGCCATGACGGCGGCGTGGCGCAAGGTGCGGTCGTCGTCGCCGGTGTCCTCGACCAGGGTCAACACGGCCTGGCGTTCGTCGGCGGTGCCCTGACCGACGCGGCCGAGGGCGAGGGCGGCGTGGAAGCGGACCCGCGGGTGGGGGTCGGCCAGCAGGGGTGGCAGGGCGGCGGCGAGGGGCTCGACGTGGTTGTCGGCGATGGTGCGGGCCATTTGGGCGCGGACTTCAGGATCATCGTCGGTCAGCAGATGGTCCACTTGGGTGAGGGCCTCGATGCCGGCGCGTTGCAACTGGCCGAGGCCCCAGATGCCGTGGAGACGGCGGAGCAGGGCCACGTCGTCAGGCGCATCATCATCGGCCTGGTCGGTGGCGAGCGCGGCTTTGCGCAGGGGTTCAAGGCCGTCGGCGCCGCGGTCGGCGAGGGCGAACTGGGCGCGTTGGCGCACGCGCATGTCGACGTGGTCGAGCAGGGCGGCGAGTTGGTCCGAGGTGCGGTGGTGGAAGCCGTCGGAGAACAGCGTGGCCACCTCGGCGGCGGCGTCGCTGCGGGAGGCCTGTTCGTGTTCGACGATGAAGATGCGGCCGAGGTCGTGACTGCCCCAACCCTGGACGAGGTCGGTGACGACCATGCGGCCGTCGTAGGTGAAGTCGACGTCGGTGGGCAGGGTTTCGCCCATGAACTTGTGGTGGTCCTCCATGGTGAAGCCGGCGCCGTCGGGTTCGACGCGGAAGGTCCAGATGCCGCTGTTGCCGGCCGAGCCGCGGAAGTCGCAGAGGAAGAAGTGGCCGTGGTAGCGGTCCGGCAGACCGGTGCCGGGGTTGTAGGCAATGCCGGAGGGGCCGCTGTTGACGTGGGCCACGGGGGGCAGCAACCAGGCGGGCTGGTGATCCCATGGCTCCCACCAGATGCCGTCCATGTGGAACACGCCGCGTTCGTAGGGGCGGCTGAGGTATTGGTAGGCCATGTCCCAGCCGGTTTCGCCGCCGTCGACGATGTGGACCAGGCGGGCGGCGTCGCCGGCGTCCGAGTTGTTATCGCCGGTGAAGAGGTTGCCGTAGGCGTCGAAGGCGAGTTCCTGGGGGTTGCGCAGGCCGCGGTGGATCATTTCGAGGCCGGATCCGTCCGGTTCGCAGCGGAACACGGCGCCGGTGGTGGGGTCGGCGATGAGTTCGCCCTCTTGGTTGACGACGTGGAAGCCGCGGTCGCCGATGGAGAAGTAGAGCCGACCGTCGGGTCCCCAGACCAGGCCGTGCATGTCGTGGCCGCGGAAGGCGACGCGCACGCCGAAGCCCGACAGCAGGGGTTCGCGTTGGTCGGCGCTGCCGTCGCCGGTGGTGTCGCGCAGCCGCCAGAGGTGGGGGATGTTGGTGACCCAGACCTCGCCGTCGCGGATCAGGATGCCGGCCAGGGTGCCGTCGAGCGGGTCGTTGAAGCCGTCGGCGAAGACCTGGATGCGGTCGGCGGTGCCGTCGCCGGTGGTGTCGGTGAAGGCGAGGATGCGGTCGTCGTCGCGGGTGAAGTGTTCCATGCCGCCGCGGAAGCGGTGGGACCATTTTTCATACATGGCGAGGCGGTCATCGACGGTCATGGCGGCGAGGTCGTCGAGCAGCCAGGGGTGGCTGCGGTTGTCCTCGATGCCGCGGCTTTGGCGGCGGGTTTCGGCGACGTAGATGGTGCCTTGTTCGTCGAGGTAGAGGCACACCGGGTTGGCCAGCCAGCGTTCGTCGGCGAACAGGGTGGCGGTGAAGCCATCGGGCAGTTGCAGGGCCTGGAGTTGGGCTTCGGCGGTGCGCTCGGCGACTTCGGGCGGGGTGCGGATGTCGATCGGTTCGATCGCGGTGGCAGGCGCGGGGGCGAGGGCCAGGGCGAGCAACGCGAGGGTCACAAAGAGGGCGCCAGTGGCCGGGTGACAACGGGAAACGGCGGAAGCGGGATCGGTCATGGAATGGTGTGGTGTGGACAGCGTGCCCGGGTGGGCGGGTGACGGGCGCCTGGCGGACCGATCGTCCGGGTCCATGGTCGCGGGCAAGACCGCATACGGCATGGGCGGCGCTGAACTTGCAGTCAAATCGAGGGGCGGAAAAGCGGGCAGGGCGGCGATGCGCCAGCCGCGGCTTGACCCGGGGCAGGGCGATGGCTAGGGGTATCATCTGCCGGGCCGGAGCGTTAGCGGGCGGTGTGAAGAATTAGTGTCATGATCACTGCTATCGAGGCATTGGAACGGTTGCGCGAGGGCAACCGCCGGTTTGTGGAGCAGGCGCAGGCCTGTGCGGCGGGCAGTCCGCCGGTGCTGTTGACCGGGCACACGCCGCTGGAGAACCTGGTGTCGGAGCAGGAGCCCTCGGCGATTGTGCTGGGTTGTTCGGACTCGCGGGTGCCGGCGGAGATCGTGTTCCAGCAGGGGCTGGGTGACTTGTTCGTGATCCGGGTGGCGGGCAACGTGGTGGCGCCGTCGCAGGTGGGCAGCATTGAGTATGCGGCGGAGGCGTTTGGAACGCGGCTGGTGGTGGTGATGGGCCACAGCGGCTGCGGCGCGGTGCAGGCGACGATCGACCAGTTGCGGCGGCCGAGCGAGCTGAGGTCGCGCAATCTGAGGTCGATCGTCGACCGCATCCGGCCGTCGCTGGAGACGCTGATGGAGACATCGCTGGCGGATGATCCCGAGGCGTTGATGCGGCATGCGGTGCGGGCCAACATCCGCGCGTCGGTGCAATTGCTGCGGCAGGGGTCGGAGGTGCTGGAGGATCTGGTCCGCAGTGCCGGTCTGTTGGTGGTGGGGGCGGAGTATTCGCTGGCGACGGGCGAGGTGGAATTTCTTGATCAGGCGTATCAGGGGGATGGATCAGGCGCGGGCGACCCGTTGACGTCGAGCGCCGGCTGAAGGTCGACAACGCCCCCCTGGGAGCGCCCGGCCCCAGCTGGGCATGTGGGTGGTGTGACGAAGGGGCGCGGCGTTTGATGGAGGAGGGTTGTGGCGACAAGGCGCAGCGTTCGTTGGGGCGTCCTGCCCAGCTGGGGCTGGGCGTTCCAAGGGGGGGGCGCTCCATGCAGGCGATGGAGAATTCTATGCTGAGGGCGCCCACTCCAGATGCTGGTCGACGTCGGCCTGGCTGGTTCCTTCGAAATCAAGGATCACAAGGTCGTCGGTGGTGATGGTGATGGTGCTGTCGAATCACAGGCCCTCCAGTTTCAGGAATACCTCCAAGCTGGTTTCCGGGTCTTCCAGCATTTCGATCCATTTGTCGATGTTGGGGATGCGATCCCTGATGGAGTCATCCCGCTGCCCGGCCTCGATCAGCAGGCGGCGCAACCATGGCCGGAACTCTTTCGGGTTGGTCGGGTGGATTTCATCTCGTTCCATGTGCTCATTGAGGAGCAAACGCCAGATGGATTCAGCGGTTCGCATGACGGCCCCCGGTTGAGGGATGCCAGAACGGATTTGTGTTCGCCTGCTATAACCAGGTATAAGAAAGAGTTCTCGGACAATTTCGGTGTCGGGATCAGGGATGCGCATGTAGTAGTCGGTGAATGCCATCCAGATCACCAGTGCCTGTGGCTTTGTGAGATGGTCGTTGCCGAGGGCATGCATGAACTGCACGTGAAGGAAACCAACGACATAGCGTGCTGACAACTCATTGATCTCAAGGTTTCGCAACATTTGGATGAGGGGAAGAATGTCCCCTTCCTGGAGCGTCGCCTGAATTTCGTCCGCGGCGATCTCAAGTTTGGCTTCAAGTTCAACTGAACGTGGTCGAAACCAGGATTCATGAGGAAACTCCATCAGGCGTTCAACGATTTCTGTCAGGGGGGACTGGTTCTGAGGCTGATCCGGCGCATTGATCTGAGGTGGAGTGGTTTGTGTATTGAGTTCGGTCACTGTGGGAGTAGGGAAGATCGAAGCCAGATCTTCATGACCATTGGGGGTATGGCTATGGTCATCGCCCGATGCCGGGAGAATCAAGGAACACAGGAGTTGAGCAATCAGGAATGTTGAAGTCATGGTGCCGGTAGATTCCTGTGGGTTGGCGGGCCAGTTGATGTTCCTGGAGACAAGGAAGAAGACCACATGTTAGTTGGTGTGGGTGTGTTCCTCATAGGCGTCGGGCGGGGAGGGAGCTTGCGGGGGCTGACGTAGTGGCGCTGACCCGTGTCGCCGGCGGGGATCATGCGGGTTGCACGGGCTTGAGAATGCACTGCCGGTGCCGCGCTTGTCAACGCCAATCGGCTGACGGCTCCGGCGATAGGGGCATCCAATGCAACAAAGGGACCGACAAATGGACAAGGTCGCCCCCTGGGAGCGCCGAGCCCCAGCTGGGCAAGCGGGTGGCGTGGCGCAGGGCTCGGCGTTTCATGGTGAAGAGTTGTGGTGGCGAGGCACGGCGTTCTTTGGGGCGTCGTGCCCAGCTGGGGCTGGGCGTTCCCAGGGGGGGAGCGAGGTCAGCTGGAGTTCTGCCTGCAACCATCGGGACGCGATGAATGAGGCTCGCCGCGCATCCGCCGGGCGGGATGTGAGCCGTCAATCTCCACGGGAGGGCCGGGCGTAGGACTGGAACTCCTTGAGCAGGTCCTCGGGGGTCAGGTCCGGGTTGAGCAGTCCCTTTGCCCAATCGGCGGCTCCGGGGTATTGCTCCAGCAATTCCTCGAACCGTTCCTGATTCTCCCTCGGGTTCTGGGATTCTTTTGCGAGGAAGCGTTGTAGGACGAGGGCATGTTGAGGAGGGGTGTCGCCCACCTCTGGCCCTGGTGAGTCAGAATCTTGATCTTGCAGCTCGGAACGCAATTGTCCGGCGGTGAGAAGGAAGGCGATCGTGACAAGGGCGCATGCCCGCGCGACCAGTCTGGGGTGGAGGTTGTGCAGGTTCATTTTTCGGGGTTGGTGGCAGCGTCTGAGTTAACCGGAAAACGGAGTGGAACCACTGATGGACA
>SKLO01000281.1 GCA_007123195.1 Verrucomicrobiales bacterium
GGCAGCGCTTCGCCCGGCAACAGCCGCTGCAGGCATCGCTCCAACGTCACCGGACTGGTCGAAGTCGTCAGCAGCGTCGGCAGCCTCCCGCTACGATGACTGGTGATCACCATGCCCACCACCGACTCCGACGCCCGCCGGATCCGGCACCAGTTCAGCGGCCCGATCTGCTCGGCGCCGTCGATCATCAGGAACTCACCCCGCCCCGCCGCCGCCAACAGCGATTGCAGCGCGTCCGGTGTCAGTCCGCGCCCGCGCTCCGCTCCCAACTGCAACAAGTGTGGCGCCGGCCAGTCGTCCGATTGCCCCAACCGCGCCGCCAACCCCTGCAACATGGTGGTCTTGCCGGAGCCGTGCGGGCCCACCACCGCGCCGCGCCACGACAACCGCCGCAACCGGTCCATGATCGCATTCCAGTCGGTCCCCAGCCACTCGGGCTGGAACGGCAGCAGGCGCTCGACACGCTCGCTTCGAAGGGGGTTGTCACGGGCTTTCATCGGGAGAGGTGGAAAGTTAATGCACGAGTCGGAACGGTTCAACCAGCCCTGAGAAGGGGATCGAGCTCATGCAACCTACGCACAACCTGCGCAGCCTCGATGCAGCAGCGAAGGGCCTCCGCTCAAGGAGCCACGGCATCCTTGCCGTGAGCGTTCGGCGCGGGCGCGCACCGCGGTGTCGCGGGTGGTGCACGAACGGCGCGGACCCGGCCCGCGCCAGCCCGGAAAGTTCGTTCTCGCCAGCCCGGCCGTTTTGCGGAACGTTCCCTGATGATGCGCCTGATCCGCTCTTGTCCCCCCTGCCCGCACCGGACACCACGCCGTCGGCACCACCGCGCGGCGTCGCGCCCGCGCCGCTCTTTCTCGTGCGCCGCCGCCATGGTGGCGGCGGGGCTCGCCGCCGCCCTCGTCTTGATTCCGCACGTCGGCCCGTCACCGCTGGCGGCGGCCGATTCGCCGCCGGCCCCGGACGGCATGGCATCCATCCCCGGCGGCGAGTTCACCATGGGCTCCGACGCCAACCACGCCTTCGCCAACGAGCGACCGGCCCACCGGGTCGTGGTCGATGCCTTCCTCCTCGATATCCACCCGGTCACCAACGCCCAATACGCCGAGTTCGTCGAGGCCACCGGCTACCAGACCGTGGCCGAACGCCCGGTTGACTGGGAGGAAATGAAGCAGCAACTGCCCCCCGGCACGCCCAAACCCCCGGACGAAGTGCTGCAGCCGGGATCGCTGGTGTTCAAACCCACCGACGGCCCGGTCAACCTGCGCCACATGGACCAGTGGTGGCACTGGGTCCACGGCGCCAACTGGCGCCACCCGGAGGGACCCGGCAGCGACATCGAGGACCGCGCGGACCATCCCGTGGTCCACATTGCCTGGGAAGACGCCGTCGCCTACGCCGAGTGGGCCGGCAAACGGCTGCCGACCGAGGCCGAATGGGAGTTCGCCGCCCGCGGCGGGCTCGAGGGCAAGCGCTACAACTGGGGCGACGAGGAGCGACCCGACGGCAAATTCATGGCCAACCGCTGGCACGGTGACTTCCCCTTCCGCAACAGCGAGGCCGACGGCTTCGCCGGCACCTCGCCGGTCGGCAGCTTCCCAGCCAACGGCTACGGCCTCCACGACATGGCCGGCAATGTCTGGAACTGGTGTTCGGACATCTACCACGGCAGCACCTTCATGAGCCGCGCCGAGGGCGAGCAACCCGTGGTCAACCCGCGCGGCCCCGCCGCCGACGAGCGCGAGGTGTTCCTCCCCGGCGACCCTTCTCCCCCCACCGCCCCCGGTGCCCTGCGACGCGTCACCAAGGGCGGATCGTTCCTCTGCAACCCCGCCTACTGCGAGAGCTACCGCCCGTCCGCCCGCCGCGGCACCCCGCCCGACACCGGCTCCTCCCACGTCGGCTTCCGCTGCGCCATGGACCTGCCAGACCCACCCTCCCCGGATTGATTTTGATTTATCAAATATTAGAACACGGTGTTGACAAATACAGTTTTTGTGGCATCTAATTCATATGCACCGAGCCCAGCTCGCCACCGCTGCCCACCCAACCTCGCCGCCCCCACGGCGACGCCTCCCCACGCGCCGAACACTCCCGCCGCTGTCCTCGCTCACCCTTGCCGTCACGCTGGCACTCGCCGGCTGCGGCTCCGGTGACCCGGCCGGCCCCGCCGACGACCGCCCGCTGGTGGTCTGCACCACCGGCATGATCGCCGACCTCGTGCGCGAAATCGGCGGCGACGACCTGCGCGTCGTCCAACTGGTCCGCGCGGGCGTCGATCCCCACCTCTACACCCCCACCCGCGACGACGTCCAGCGACTGGCCGCCGCCGACCTCATCCTCTACAACGGTCTCCTGCTCGAGGGCCGTATGGGCGACGCCCTGCAACGGCTCGCCGCCGGTGGCACCCGCGTGATCGCCGTCGCCGAAACCGTGCCCGAACACCAGCGTCTGAGCGAGCCCGGCAGCGGCGGTCAACCCGATCCCCACGTCTGGATGGACGTCGCCCTCTGGGGCCACGTGGCCGGGCGGATCGGTGCCGAACTGGCCGAACTCCACCCGCCCGCCGCCGACCGGTTCGCCGCCAACACTGAAACCCTCGTGACCCGGCTCGACGAGCTGCACCAGTCCATCCAACAACTGGTCGACACGATCCCCGAAACCCGGCGCGTGCTGGTCACCGCCCACGACGCCTTCGGCTACTTCGGCCGCGCCTACGGGGTCGAGGTGCGCGGCATCCAGGGCTTCAGCACCGAGTCGGAAGCCGGTCTGCGCGACATCAACGAACTGGTCGATTACCTCATCGAACGCGACATCGGCGCGATCTTCGTCGAGAGCACGGTGGCCGACCGCAGCGTGCGCGCCCTGATCGAAGGCGCCGCCGCGCGCGGCCACGAGGTGGTGATCGGCGGTGAGTTGTTCTCCGATTCCACCGGACCGGCCGGCACCTGGGAGGGCACCTACATCGGCATGATGGACCACAACGCCAGCACCCTGGTGCGCGCGCTCGGCGGCACCGCCCCCGAGCGCGGGGTCTACGACCGCCTCGCCGCCCAGCCCGCACCCTGACATGAACGCCGCTGCTCCATCCCCCGCCCCGGTCGGCGAGCCGGCGATGTCGGTGCGCGATCTCAACGTCGCCTACGACCGCAAGATGGTGTTGTGGGACGTCGGCTTCGACCTGCCCGGCGGCACCCTCGCGGCCATGGTCGGACCCAACGGCGCCGGCAAGAGCACCGTGCTCAAGGCCGCCCTCGGCCTCGTTCCCAGCGCCTCCGGCCAGGTGCGCTTTTTCGGCCTCCCCCTCGAGCGCGCACGCCGCCGGGTCGCCTACGTGCCGCAGCGGGAATCGGTCGACTGGGACTTCCCCGTCAACGCGCTCGACGTCGTCGCCATGGGTCTCTACCGCCAGGTCGGCTGGTGCCTGCCGCTGACAAAACGGCACCGCGACCGCGCCATGGAGGCGCTTGTCAGGGTGGGGCTGGCCGATCTCGCCCGGCGCCAGATCGGCCAATTGTCCGGCGGCCAGCAGCAGCGCGTGTTCCTCGCCCGCGCGCTGGTGCAGGACGCCGACCTCTACCTGATGGACGAACCCTTTGCCGGGGTCGACGCCGCCACCGAGCGCGCCATCGTCGATGTCCTGCGCGCCCTCCGCGCCGAAGGCCGCACCGTGCTCTGCGTGCACCACGATCTCGACACCGTCACCGCCTACTTCGACCACTGCCTGCTGCTCAACATGCGCGTGATCGCCGCCGGGCCGGTCGCCCGGGTGTTCCAGCCCGACCACCTGCGCCGCACCTTCGGCGACCGCTGGCGCCTGCTTGAGGACACCGTCGTGCGCTTCGGCGAGGAGGCGGTCACCAGCGGTCGCTCCTGACATGCCCACCATGATTGCCGCCCTGACGCTGTCCGCGCCCGTGCCAGCCGCGACGCCCCTGTGGGCCGCGGCGTGGACGGTCGACTGGGACGCCCTGCGCCGGGTCGCCTCGCTGGCCGACCACAACACCCGGGTGGTGCTGCTGGGCGTCGTGCTGCTCGGCCTTGCCGGCGGCGTGGTCGGCACCCTGCTGCTGCTGCGCCGCCGCGCCCTGCTCAGCGACACCATCAGCCACGCCTGCCTGCCCGGTGTGGTGCTGGCGTTCCTGCTGGGCGAATTGTGGTTCGGTGGGGGGCGCTCGCTGCCGTGGCTGCTGCTCGGCGCCGCGATCGCCGGCAGCAGCGGCGCGCTGGCCGTCCACTGGCTGCGGCACCGCGCCGGCGTGCGCGAGGACGCCGCCCTCGCCATGGTGCTCAGCGTGTTCTTCGGCGCCGGGGTGGTGTTGCTGTCGCTGGTGCAGCAGGCCCCCGGCGGCGGCGCCGCCGGCCTGTCCGGATTCGTGTTCGGCAAGGCCGCCTCACTGACCGCCGCCGACGCCCGCTGGATCGCCACGCTCTCCAGCCTGCTGCTGCTGGCGGTGTTCCTGTTGCGCAAGGAATTCGCCCTGCTGTGCTTCGACGAAACCCACGCCCGCGTCCAGGGCTGGCCGGTGCGCGGCCTCGACCTCGCGCTCATGGGCGCCGTGGTCGCGGTCACCGTCACCGGCCTCCAGGCGGTCGGACTGCTGCTGGTCGTGGCCCTGCTCATCATCCCGCCGGCCGCGGCCCGGTTCTGGACCGATCACCTCACCACCTCGATGGCCCTCGCCGGCGCCATCGGCGCCGGCAGCGGCGCCGCCGGAGTTATGCTCAGCGCCCTGCTGCCGCGTGCCCCCGCCGGCGCCGTCATCGTGCTCGCCGCCTCCACCACCTTCGCCCTGTCGATGCTGTTCGGCCACAAGCGCGGCCTCTGCGCGCGCGCGCTGCGACGCCACCGCCAGGCCCGCGCCATCGGCCGCGACCACCTGCTGCGCGCCATCTACGAATGCCTTGAAACCAAGGGCATCACCGACCGCGCCAGCGCCTCGCGCAACCAGGCCGGACGGCTGCCGTTGCCGGACCTCGCCCACCACCGCAGCTGGACCGACTCGGAACTCCGCGCCCTGGTGCGCCACGCCGACGCCGACGGATTTGTCGCCCGCCTCGCCAACGACCACATCCAGCTCACCCGCGCCGGTTGGGACAAGGCCGCGCGCCTCACCCGCAACCACCGGTTGTGGGAACTCTACCTGCTGCACTATGCCGACAGCGCCGCCGCCGTGGTCGATCGTGAAGCCGACGTCATGGAACACGTGGTCGGCCAGGACGTCGCCGACCGGCTCGAACGGCTGCTTGAAAACCAGGTGCCACGCTTTGCCGTGCCCGACAGCCCGCACGATCTCGGCGGCAAGGCCGGCCCACTACCCCGGGTCGGATCCCCTCACGCTGAACCGGACGCCCGCCGGGAGGTCGGACCGACACCGTGAACTGGACCCCGATCGACAGCTGGATCGTGCTCACCGGCGCGCTGGTGGCGGTCGCCTGCGCCATCCCCGGCACCTGGCTGGTGCTGATGCGCAACAGCCTGTTCGGCGACGCCATCAGCCACGCCGTGCTGCCCGGCCTGGCCATCGCCTTCATCGCCACCGGCAGCCGCGAACCCTGGGCCATGCTCGCCGGCGCCATCGCCGCCGGTGCCGTCACCTCCGTGCTCAGCTACTGGATCGAGCGCCACGGCCGGCTCGAAACCGGTGCCGCGCTGGGCGTCGTGTTCTGCAGCCTGTTCGCGCTCGGGTTGATCCTCATCCGCGTCGCCGCCGACCGGGTCGATCTTGATCCCGACTGCGTGCTCTATGGCACGCTCGAAACCGCCGTGCTGCAGTCCGGCAGCGAAATCCCCCGTGTCACCTGGCAGGCCGGCCTGATGCTGCTGGTCAACGGCGCCCTCACCCTGTTGTTTTGGAAGGAACTGCGGCTGGCCGCCTTCGATCCCGCCCTGGCCGAAGCGCTCGGCCTGCGGCCGCAGTGGTTCCGCCAGGGCGTCGGCATCGCCACCGCGGTCACCGCCGTGGCCGCCTTCGAGGCGGTCGGCAGCATCCTCGTCATCGCCATGCTGGTGGTGCCCGCGGTCGCCGCCGGCCTCTGGTTCCGCACCCTGGGCCGGGTCATGCTGGGAGCCATGCTGCTGGCCATGCTGTCGGCCCCGCTCGGTCATCTGGCCGCCGTGTGGGTCGTGCCACCGGTCGCCAGCCGCCTGTTGCAGCA
>SKLO01000639.1 GCA_007123195.1 Verrucomicrobiales bacterium
CGCGCTGTTCATCGTTGAGCCAGTGCAGCATCCATTCGACCGAGGCCTCGCGCAGCGACTGCTGCCAGCCGTGCCCGGCCGGGTCGACCACCAGCTTGAGGCGGTCGCCGGCGTCGAGGCGTTCGAACAGGGGCCGGGTGAACCCGATCGCCCGGCGGGTGCCGGCGATGGGGAAGAAGTCCTGTTCGGCGGCGCAGACCAGGACCGGGCGCGGGGCGGTCATCAACAGGAATCCCCAGTGGTCAAGCCCGGCTGCGACCTGGCCGGCGATGCATTGTTCGGCGTCGGCCGGCACGTCGCCGCGCTCGCGGATGTAACCAAACCATTCCTCGAACGCGGTGATGTAGCAGGACGGGGCGGCGGCGCGGATGCGTGGTTCAATGCCCATCACCAGCGAGGTTTGGGTGCCACCGCCGCTGTTGCCGGCCATGCCGATGCGGTCGGGGTCGATGTCGTCGCGCGACTGCAGGTAATCGATGCAGCGGCGGGCGTCGTGGATCATGAACTGGGCGGTGTTGTTGCCGAGCAGGATGGAGCCGATGCCGAGCAGGTTGTGGGCGCGGGTGCCGTGGGCGGCCGGACTGCCATCGGCCCGCCGCAGCTGGTGGCGCTCGCCCTGATCGATGGGATCGAACATCAGGGCGGCAAGGCCGTTGACGGCGAACAAGGCGGCACCGCGCTGGTAGATCTCGGCCCCCTTGCCGGCGGCGGAGTGGCCGCAGGCGATCAGCACCGCGGCGTAGGGCGGCTCGAACTCCGGCGAGTCGGGCAGGAAAAGGTTGGCGGTGACGTGGTGGCCGGGCTGCGATTCCAGCAGGATTTTCTCAACCCGGTAACCGGGACGCGAGGCCTCGCCGGTGACCACCGCGTTGAGCGGGGTGTCGTCCGGCGGCAGGCCGCCGACGGCGTCGATGAACCAGTCGCGCATCGATGCCTGCCACATCTCCAGATCCCGGGAATCGGTCAGGGCCTCGACCTTGTCGCGGTGGGCCTCCGAGCGGCGGGTCACGGCGCCGATGAGGAAGTCGTGCATCATGCGGTCGGCATCGACTTCACCCACGAACCCTCCCAGCACCAGGGTGGCGGGATCGATGGTTTCATCGGGGTTTTTATTGGCATTTTCCGCGACAGCAACCGGGTTGAGGGGCAGCGTCGTGGTCAGGACCAGGGCGAGCGCCGACGCCGCGGTGCGGGCGAGCCGGCGTGCGCCCGGCAATCGCGGTTGCGACCTTGGCGGACGGGCGGCCGGCCACCGGATCAGGGGCGGGATCGAGGGCTGCAAGGCGATGGACGGAGAGCCGATGCGGGCTGACAGGGTGGCGTTGAACGGGGGCATGGCACCACGATGGCGAAAGTTGGCGACAAGACAAGCGATGGGCCTGGGATGGGCATTCGATCGTTGGCGGTCAGGGGCATCAAGCATGAACCGTTTGTTGATGCTCGGAAGCTGACCCGAGCAGTGGCCGCCGGTGCCGCGCAAATGATTTCCGCGCAGTCCGTGGGATCGATCCCGGCGGGTTGCCAACCGCGCGGAACTGGCTCAGGATGGGCGTGTTCGCGCGCGTGCGCATGACCGCCGCCGACTTGAACCTGAGGCCCCGGTCAGCACCCGGCCTCACGGCGGTTTCCACCGCCCGGGACCGCGCCAGCCGCCGCCACCGGTTGGCGTTCCTGACCGCTCATCCTTGCCAGCCTGATCCACGATTGTTCGATGCCCATTTCCGTTCCCAAGCCCAGGAAGCCCGGCGGCGGCCGACTCGTTGCCGCCTGCATGCCGGGCGTCGCCCCCGCAGTGATGGCACCCGGTCGATCCGACGTGGACGATGGCGCGTGCCCCTCCATCAGCGCGCCCGTGACGCCGCCCACGTCCGTTGCCGCCACCTGGTTTCAATCCGTTGACCGGCGTTGCGAGCAACCCGAGCAAGACGATGATCAGGGCGCCGACCCCGGCCCGCCCGAACACGCCCTCGAACCGGTGGTGGATGTGGCCGGAAAAGGGTCCGCCGATCACCCGGTGTTGCCGACCGCGGAGGCCGGCCGAGCGTTACCCTGAACCAGATGCAAGCCAAAACACAATGGCACGTCACTGGCTGGGGAGCGGTCTCCCCGGCCGGCTGGGGCGGCGGCGAGCTGGCGACGGTGCTGGCCGACCAGGCTGCCACCGGTGCCGGCGGCAGCCTGCCCGTGACCCGCAGCCGACGCCATCCCGATGCGCCCGAAACCGCCACGCGCGCGGTGCCGGCGGCGCCTGAAGGGGTGTCCGCCCCGCGGCATCCACGTCTGCGCCGCACCAGTCCGGTGGCCCGCCACGCCATGGCCGCCGCCTTGCAGGCCATCGGCAGCGGGCGCGCGGAACAGGTGCGCAACGGCCGGCTCCGGCTCGGGATTGTGTTCTGCGTGATGAACGGTTGCGTGCAGTTCAGTGGTCGGTTTTACGCGGAAGTGCTGGAGAACCCGGCCACCGCCAGTCCGCTGTTGTTTCCGGAAACCGTCTTCAACTCCCCTTCCAGCCACCTGTCGTCCGCACTGGGTGCCGGCGGGCTCAACCATACCCTGATTGGCGACGCCGCCGGGTTTTACAGCGGACTGGCGCTGGCGGTCGAGTGGCTGGAGGACGACCAGGTCGATGCCTCGCTGGTGGTGGCGGCGGAGGAACTCGACTGGCTCAGCGCCGAAGCGGTGCATCTGTTCGATCACGCTGGCATCGCCGCCGAGGGCGCGGGTGCGCTGCTGCTGCAAGCGGGCGCCGCCGCCTCCGACCCGGGCATCCCGGCGGTGGAGTTGGCATCCATCGCCGGGCCGCTGGTCTACGGCCGGCGCTGTCCTCAGGGCAAAGCGGCCCGGGCCATCGCCGCCGGACTGCGCGACCGTCTGCCGCCTGATGACACCGGGCATGACCCCGGCAGCCCGTCCGCCGGCGGGGTCGGGGCCGAAGCACGACCCACGCTGTTGATCGACAGCCGGCGGGGTCACGCGCGGCTCGATCGTGCCGAAGCGGCGGCGTGGCGGGACTGGCGGGGGCCGGTCTGGTCGCCGCAGCTTCATCTGGGGGAAGGCTTTGCCGCCCATGGCGCATGGCAATGCGTGGCTGCCTGCGAGGCGATCGCCGGGGGACAGTTCGACCGCGTGATCACCAGCGGCATCGGCGGCACCATGCAAGCCGCCGGCGCGCTGTTCTGCCGCGCCTGAATCACCCCAACTTTCCAGTGGGTCGATGAGCCGGTGAACGGGCTCGGTGCGAAGACTGGTGGAGCATAGCGGATTCGAACCGCTGACCTCTTCAATGCCATTGAAGCGCTCTACCAACTGAGCTAATGCCCCCCGTGAACCGGCAACCCTGGCTGCCGTGGAGCCAGAAAAATAGATCGGTCGAACGGGGTTGCAAGGAGAAAATTCAATCGGCCGGCAGGCTGGTGAATACGACCTCCGGGCCCGGCGTCACGGGGGTCGACAACCCCCGGGGACGGGCCACATTGCCGCCCACACATCCACCCGTCACCACGCTGCCAGCCATCCGTCACCCCATGTCCACTGCCGAGTTGCCGATTCATGCCGTGGCCGCCGACCTGCGCCAACGGTTGGGCCCGGGGCGCGAGCGCCCCCCGGCGGTGGTGCTGACGGCGCCGACCGGTTCGGGCAAGTCGACCCAGGTGCCGCAACTGCTGGCGGATTGTCTGCCGCCCGAGTCGGGCCGGATCGTGGTGCTGCAGCCGCGGCGGCTGGCGGCGCGGATGCTGGCCCGCCGGGTCGCTCAGGAACGGCGCACGCCGCTCGGTGGCGAGGTCGGGTTTCAGGTCCGGTTCGAGGACCAGGTGGGGCGCGACACGCGGATCGTGTTTGTCACCGAGGGCATCCTGCTGCGACAACTGTTGGACCGCCCGCAGCTGGACGGGGTGGCGGCGGTGGTGCTGGACGAGTTTCACGAGCGCAGCCTGCAGAGCGATCTGGCGCTGGCGCTGCTGCATCGCCTGCGCCGGACCCGGTGGCCGGACCTGCGGCTGGTGGTGATGTCAGCCACCCTGGCCCCGGCGCCGCTGCTGGATTACCTGCAGCCGGCCGAGTCGCTGGCCTGCGAGGCACGCACGTTCCCGGTCGAGATCAGCTACCAACCGCCACGCCAGCAGCGCGGCCAGCGCCAGCCGCCCTGGGAATCGGTCGCGGCCGCCTGCGCGGGGCTTTGGACCAACGATCCGGACGCCGAGGCGCTGGTGTTCATGCCGGGACGGTATGAGATCCAAAAAACCATCGCCGCCCTGCGCGCCCTGCCCCAGGCCCGCGGCCGCCGCCTGCTGCCGCTCTACAGCGACCTGCCACCGGCCCAACAGGACGAGGCGCTGGAGCCCGGCCACCAGCCGCGCGTGATCGTGGCCACCAACGTCGCCGAGACCTCGCTGACCATCGACGGCATCACCGCGGTGATCGACAGCGGCCTCGCCCGCTGCGCCCGCTACGATGCCCGCCGCGGCATGGACACCCTGACCATTGAACCGGTCAGCCGGGCCTCGACCGACCAGCGCGCCGGACGCGCCGGTCGCACCCGGCCGGGGCTGTGCGTGCGCTTGTGGCGCGAGGACGAACAGGCGGCGCGCCCGGAGCGGGAAACACCCGCGATCCAGCGGCTCGATCCGGTGGAGGCGTTTCTCCAGGTGCTGGCAATGGGCGCGGATCCGCGATCCTTCCCCTGGTTTGAAGCCCCGCTGCCGGAGAGCGCGGAGCGGGCCTGGAGCCTGCTGCAACGGCTCGGTGCGCTGGAGCTTGCGCCGAACGATGACGACACCGGCGCGGACGATCACCGCGGTGACCACCAGACCCCTTGGACGACCACCGCCGGGGCCGACCTGCCGCCGGTGCGCCTGACGGGCCTCGGTCGACGGATGGCCCGACTGCCGTTGCACCCCCGGTTCAGCCGCATGCTGCTGGCCGCCGACGAGGCGGATGACCCGTTGGCAGGCGCGTTCTGCGCGGCCTTGTGCCAGGGGCGATCGCTGTGGATCGGGCCGTCGGACGAACGGTTCCAGCAACGCGACGACCGCTCCGATGTGCAACCGGCCTGGCGCGCCTGGCAGGCGGCCCACGGCGCCGGTTACCAGCTCGATTTCTGCAAGCGCCACGGCATCCACGCCCAGGCCGCGCGCGAGATCGGCGACAGCATGCGCCAGTTGCTGCGCCTGACCGGCAACCAAACCCGGCTCGATGAGGCAGCGCGGCTCGGGTTGTCGGCAACGGTGCTGCAGGCGGCCATGCTGACCGGGTTTCCCGACCGGGTGGCCGCGGAGGTCAGCGCCGGCGAACGCCTGTATCAACTGCCCGACGGCCGCCGCGCCAGATTGTCCCCGCGCCATCACATCCGGCCGCCATCGTTGCTGGTGGCGGCGGAATTGACCGAGGTCGAGGGCCGCGACCTGCGGGTGCTGCTGGGCACCGTCACGGCGATCGAACGGGAACAACTCGAGGCCGCCTTTCCCGGACGGTTGCGCGAGCTGAACGAGGACCGGTTTGACGAGCAGGCAAGAAGGGTGGTGCGACGACGCCGGCTTTGCCTGGACGCCATGGTGCTGGAGGATCGGGAGAGCGGCACCCCCGATCCCGACACGGCGGCCGAACTGCTGGCCCAGCGCGTGTTGGCCGGCGACCTGGTGCTCAAGCAGTGGGATCAAAAGGTCGAGGCCTGGATCGCGCGGTTGAACCAACTGGCGCAATGGATGCCCGAGCTGGAGCTGCCGGCGCTGGTGGACGAAGACCGGGCCTGGCTGGTGGCGCGGATCTGCCACGGAGCCATCAGTTACCGGCAGGTCAAGGACCGGCCTGTGTGGCCGGCGCTGCGCGAATGGCTGTCGCCGCCCCAGCACGCCGCGCTCGAGGCGTTCGCCCCCGAATCGCTGCAACTGCCCAACGGCCGCAAGGCGCGGATCCTGTATGAGGCCGGGCGCGAGCCGCGGATCCGGCTGACGGTGCAGCAGTTGTACGGGGTGGAGAAAACCCCCACCCTGGCCGACGGCCGGGTAGCGGTTCTGGTGGAGATCCTGGCGCCCAACCAGCGCCCGATCCAATGGACCAGCGACCTCGAAAGCTTCTGGGCCAATGGCTATCCGCAGGTCAAGAAACAGCTGCAGGGACGCTACCCGAAGCACGAGTGGCGGTGACGCCGGGGGCGCGAGCCGA
>SKLO01000378.1 GCA_007123195.1 Verrucomicrobiales bacterium
GGGCATGGGCATGGGCATGGGCATGGGCATGGGCATGGGCATGGGCATGGCCACGGGCATCACGATGATGACCATGACGATCACGAGCTGCGGCGCAGTTTTGACGACGTGGCCGTGGTCAGTGCGCTGGTTTACGGCGTGCACCCCCGCATCGACCTCGGGTTGCGCGGCGAGTATGTGTCCGGCATCAGCGCCGCCGAGGACCTGGACGAGCGCTTCCGGGTCTCGCCCAACCTGACCTTCTGGTTCAATGACGCGCGCACCATGTTCCTGCGCCTGCAATACAACTACGACCACAGCAACGACTTCGGCGACGCGCACTCGGCCTGGGCCCAGTTCGGGCTCAACTGGGGCGGTCCGGAGGTGCGCTGACGGCGACGGCCGCGATCGGCCAACCCAATCATGACATTCACGTTTCAACGACGAACCATTCTCGCCAGCCTCAGTGGCTGGTTGTTGGGGGCGGGGTTTGGAGTCCTTGGGCTCCAAACCCCTGACCCTGCCGGCGCCCAACCCGCCGCCGACCGCGACGGCGGGCTGGTGGTGGCGACCCTGCACCCGCTGCTGACCGATGTCGCCCGCCAGATCGGCGGCGAGCATGTGACGGTCATCGGCCTGATGCAGCCCGGGCAGGATCCGCACGATTTCCGCCCGACCTCCGCCGACATGACCCGCCTGCGCTCGGCCCATGTGGTGCTGGTGTCCGGCAAGGGCATGGAGTTGTATCTCGACGATCTGCGGGACAACCTGCGTCCCGGCCAGATCCTGATCGAGGCCGGGCGCGACGTGCCGTCGCTGCTGATCGACGCCCGCGACGAGTTGTTCGTTTGCTGCCCGGCGCACTCGGTCGGCGCGCTCGACCCGCATTGGTGGCACAGCGTGCGAGGCATGCGGCGCGCGGTGCGGTTGATCGGCCGCGCCTTTGAGGAGGCCGACCCTGCCAGGGCCGGCGTTTACCGCCAGCGGGCGGACGCCTACTCCGGCCATCTCAATCAGTTGCACCGCTGGGTGCAATCGGAACTGCGCCGGGTGCCTCGCAACCAGCGCATCCTGGCCACCGCGCATGCGGCGTTCAACTACCTGTGCCGCGACTACGGCTTTCGCGCCCTGCCGGTGCAGGGACTCAACCGCGAGGCCGAGGTGTCCTCGGCCTACCTGCAGGAGGCGGTCGGACAGATCCGCGACCAGCGGGTGCCGGTGATCTTCCGCGAGCACCTCAGCCACCCGCGCGGCATTGAGGCGATTGTCAGGGCCACCGGGGTGCGGGTCGGGGGCGAACTGGTGGCCGACGGCTCGGCGCGCGGGATCGAGACCTACGAGCAGATGGTCCGGCACAACGTGCGCACGATCCTGCGGGGATTCGGCATCGAGGAGTGACCCCGCGCCGGGGTGGCCCATGGGCCCGGCTGGTCCGCGCATGGTGAAACCCTCACCCGCCGGCGAGCGGTGCCCGCCGGCAATCGGTGCCCGCCAAGCTACAACTCCGTGCTGTCGTCGCGGCGGTCGAGGCGGATGACGGCCTTCTTGATCGATTCCAGCGCGACGGTCAGTTCGTGGCATGACTTCAGGATCGTCGCCTGGGTGGCGTCGTCGCCCAGGGCGCGTGTGGCCGGGTGGATCTTCATCATGTGCAGGGCGATCTGCTTGCAGATGTCGAGAATCTCGGTGGAGGCTTGAGGTCGGTCCATGTTGGTGGCGGTGGCGTCCCGCTGGCCTCAGACTTAGTCGAGGCTTGGCGGCGGGGCAACGTCGATTGGAGCCGGTGCGGCCTCCGCAGCCGTTCAGAACCGCCGCCACAACGACGGCACGAACAGCACCAGGATCGCGAACAGTTCCAGCCGCCCCAGCACCATCAGCAGGCTCATTGCCACCAGCGTGCTGTCGGCCAGTCCTCCGAGGGTGTGGTCCGGACCGACCGCGCCGAAGCCGGGACCGATGTTGAACAGGGACGAGACGATGACGCCGGCGGCGGAGTCAAAGTCGTTGATCAGCGGGTCGGTCATGGTCAGGGCGATCGCCGCCACCAGTGCGATGGCGGTGATGAGGGCCAGGTAGAACACCGTCTGCATGCGGCTGGCGTCATCGAGCTTGACCCCGTTGAGGCTCAGGTTGAACACCCGGCTGGGTCGGAACGAGCGGATGATCTCGTGGCGTGCGATGCGGGTGAACACCAGGATGCGGCTGACCTTGATGCCGCCGGCGGTCGAGCCGGCGCTGCCGCCCACCAGCATCAGCATGAACAGCAGCAGGCGGGAGCCGTCGGACCAGGCGTCGTAGTTCTCGGTGGTGAAGCCGGTGGTGGTGCTGACCGAGATGATGCTGAAGAACGATCTGCGCAGCGCCTCGCCGAACCCCGCCTGGCCGGAGATCCACGACAGGTCGATGCAGATCAGCAGCGTGGCCAGCGCCAGCAGCTTGAGATAGAACCACAACTCGTCCTCGGCCTTGAGGCGGTTGAGCTTGCGCTTGTAGTCCAGTCGGCCTGACAGGATCACCAGGTAGAGCATGAAGTTGAAGGCGCCCAGCAGCATGAAGGTGGCGAGCCAGGCCTCGACCGCGAGGCTCTGGAAGTGGCCGACGCTGTCGTTGTGCGGGCTGAAGCCGCCGGTGGCCACCGCCGACAGCGCGTGGGTGACGGCGTCGAAGGCGCTGACATGGACATCCGGAACCAGCCAGCCGATGGCGGACAGGCCGGCCGCGCAGATGACGGTCAGGCCGATGTAGACCCCCCACAGGCGGACCGCGATCTCGTGAATCCGCAGGCCGCCCTCGGACATCTTGAGCGAGGATTCGTGGCGCATCAGTGAGCGGCTGCCGACCCCAAGGTAGGACAACAGGGCGACGAACAACACCAGGATGCCCAGGCCGCCGACCCATTGGGAGACGTTGCGCCACAGCAGCAGCGCGCGGGGATACTGGGTCAGGTCGGCGATCACGGTGCCCCCGGTGGTGGTCAGCCCTGACATTGACTCGTAGACCGCGTGCACCGGGGACAGCGCAGGTTCGCACAGCATGAAGGGGATGGCGCCGAACAGCGCGCTCAGCAGCCAGCCGAGGCCGACCGCGGCGATGGCTTCCTTGCGCAGCATCTCGGTGGAGCTGCCCAAACCCGCCAGGGCCATGGCAAGGCCGGCGCCCAGGGTGATGGCGGCGGCCCAGGCGAACGCCCCGACGCCGGCATGGGCAACCCCTTGCGCGCGCTCGACGAGGGCGAATCCGAGGCACACCAGCATCGCCGCGGACAGCACCAGCAGCAGGGTGCCCAGGACTTTGCTCAGTAGCGGGTAGTTCATTGTGATGTTAGGAATTTGTCAGGGATGGTCCCTGAGCAGACGCAGCAACTCCCGCTTCTTGGCGGGAACAATGAACACGAACAGGTTGTCTCCAAGCCTGATGGTGTCCTCGGCGGAGGGAAGTTTGGACGTCAGCTTGTTGCCTGCGGAACCCGGTCCTGGTTTTGGTTTTGGTTCGGGCTTCGCCTCGTCATCGCCCGTTGCCGACTTGCCGCCGGCGGCCGCAGCCGGATCGCTGGGCTTGTGGCGCACCCGGCCGATCACCACGCAGTCGTCCGGCCACTTGACTTCCTTGACCATCATCCCTTCGGCGAAGTTCCTGTGGGTCACCGTGGTCTCGATCAGCTCGCCGAAGCCAAGCTCGGCCACCAGATGGGAGCTGTCCTCGGTGACAAACCTGAGCAGGTCGTTGAGCGTGGCCTCGCGCGGGCTGACGGCCGCCTTGATGCCAAGCCTGGTGCCCGAACCCGACAGCACGCGCGCGTAGTCGGCACGGTGGATCAGGGTGAGGCAAGTCACGTTGCCGAGCCCGTGCGCCTGCAGGCAGGTCATCACGTTGTCCTCGTCGCTCTGGGTGGTGGCCACGAAGAAGTCGGCATTGCCCACGTTCAACTCCTTGAGTTTCGGCAGCGAGGTGGCGTCAGCCTGCTCGATGCGGGCGCCGGGAAGCTCGCCCGGCAGGCGCGCGCAGGCCTCGGCATCGCGGTCGATCACGGTGACCTTGTCGCCCCAGGAGATGAGCTTGCTGCCAAGCGCCACCCCGTATTCGCCGCCGCCGAAGATGACGATGTTGCGGTGGGTGCCGCGTTTGCGACGGTCAAACAAGGGCAGGGTGTTCTTCAACTCGCTCTGGTTGCCGAACAGCGTCACCTCGTCGCCGGCCTCGAGTTTGTCCCACGCCTTCGGCACAAAGTGCCGGTTCTCCCGGTGCACGGTGGCGACCCTGACTTCGGGCGGCAGTTCAAGGTTGATCAGGTTGGTGCCATCCGCCTTGCTGCCGCCGGCGATCGTCACCTGCTGCATCTCGATCCGGCCCCCGGCGATCTCGATGACCCTGAGCGAACTCGGGTTGCGGATGTACTTGTCCAGCTCGGTCGCGGCCAGGTGCTCGGAGCTGAACACGTAGTCGACATTGAAGCGGCTGGCGTCGTCAATCCCCATGGTCGACCTCATCGCCCGCTCTTCCATTGTCAGGGGGTTGGTCCTGGCCAGGGTCCGCAGGGTGGCATTGCCATTGATCTGCTTGACCAGCGAGGCGGTGGCCAGATTGGTGATCGAGTCGCTGGTCAGCGCGATGAACAGGTCGCAGGAATCCGCCCGGGCTTCCAGCAGCACCGAGACCATCGACCCGTCGCCGGGGATCACCTGCACGTTGTCATTGTCGTTCAGTTCCTCGGCCACGGCCTGGTCGCGCTCGATCACGATCACGGTGTGGCGGGTCTTGCCGAGTTCTTCGGCGATGTGACGGCCGATTTCACCGGCCCCGAGAATGACAATGTGCATGGCAATGTTGAGGGCGGCGGATCAGGCGCCGGTCGTGTGGTCAACCGGCAATCCGAGTTCGAGCAGCCGGGGCGCCAGGCTGTCGAGCGGCAAACCGACCACGTTGTCCAGCGGGCCGTCAGCGCGTCGGATGATCATGTCACCATGGTCCTGCGCCGCGTAGCCGCCGGCCTTGTCGAGGGGATCGATCGCCGCCAGATAGGCTGCGATGGTGTCATCGTCAAGCTCGTGGAAGGTCACCTCGGTGACCACGTGAAAAATCGTCTCGGTCCCGCGGCGGGCGTCGCGCAACGCCATTCCGGTGATGACCTGATGGGTCTTCCCCGACAGCCGCCGCAACATGGCCGCCGCCTCGGTCAGGTCGGCCGGCTTGCCGAGGCAGTCGCCGTCGATGGTCACCACCGTGTCGGCGCCGATCACCACGACGTCGCCGGTCTGGAGCGCCGCCACCGCCGCCGCCTTGCGCCGGGCGTTCTCCTCCGCCAGTTCGGCCGGGCCGTGGCCGCTGGCGGCGGTCAATTCCTCCACGTCCGGGGGAGCGACCTCGAAGGCAACGCCCAGCTGCGCGAGCAGCTGGCGGCGGCGGGGCGAGGTCGAGGCCAGGATCAGCCTCGGCGGTGCCGCAGCGGCGGTGGCCTGGCCTGCCGGCTGGGGCGGGACGGCCTGGCGGTTGGTCTGGAGCTGGCTGGACATCAAAGGCGTTCGATCGTCGTCACCTCGTCGGGCAGCAGCAGGATGTCCTTGTCCGCCCGATCGCGGAACCGGTAGTAGCCGGTCCGGTCGTCCAGTTGCGGCCGCGTGCTGGCGTCGATCACCTGTCCGCTGCGGAGCGTGACCCGGTGGGGGTTGGGCGGACTGCCGCAAGCGCTGGTGAGCAGGACGGCGACGCCGAGCCCCAGCGCCGCTGCCGCCAGACGGGCGGCGGCGCACCTCCGGCACAGTTGTTCGATCCACGTGGTCCCGGTCATGCGGATATACAAGCGGCAGCCCCGACCCCCGTCAAGCGGCAGCCGACCCCGACTCTGACCCCTGACCCCTGACCCCTCGAGCATCGGGATTTGGCAGGGACTCGCCATTGGCGGAGCAGACAGGGATAGCTGCTTCACATTGCCTGCCGGCGGTTGGCTTTGCCGGAGTCCGGCCATTGGCGGAGCAGACAGGAATGTCTACTCCACACTGCCTGCCGGCACCTGACCCACCTGACTCCTGACTCCTGACTCCTGACTCCTGACTCCTGACTCCTGACTCCTGACTCCTGACTCCCGACTCCCGACTCCCGACTCCCGACTCCCGACTCCCGACTCCCGACTCCCGACTCCCGACTCCCGACTCCCGACTCCCGACTCCCGACTCCCGA
>SKLO01000514.1 GCA_007123195.1 Verrucomicrobiales bacterium
AAGTCGACCAGGATCACCGGCGTCTCCAGGCGCAGCCGCTCGACCTCCGCCTCCGCCAGGGTGAAGGGATTGTCCAGCGGCGGGTTGATGAAGGTGCGGCCGAGGGCCTGCATCACCGCCACCGGCCCCTTGGCCGTCTGCAGCACGATCGAGCCGGCGCCGGGAGCCTCCGCCGGGTAGTTGAGCGGCCGCAGCAGGCGCGGCTCGGTGGCGATGTAATCGACAATCTCGCGCTGGTCCCAGATGTGGTCGCCGCTGGTGATCACCGCGACGCCCATGCGCAGGAAGTCAATTGCCAGCTTGGGGGTGATGCCGCGCCCGCCGGCCGAATTCTCGCCGTTGAGCACGATGAAATCGACCGCCAACCGCTGCTTGAGCTGCGGCAGGCAGCGCCGCACCGCCCGCCGACCGGGCTCGCCCACCACGTCGCCCAGATACAGAATGCGCAGCCACGGATCGACCGCCGCCTCCGCCGTTTCGCTTGCCAATGAATCCACCGCGCCACTTACAGGATGAACCAGCCGCCAATCAAGCTTAAGCTGGCCCGGTCTTGATCTTGTCCATCCTTCATCGTTCCACGGCTGCCGCAATGATCCCGTTCCCCTCGCCCCGCTCCGCCCAATTCCGCGCGCCGGGCACGGCCCTCGCCGCTCTGGCCCTCGCCGCCTGGCTGGCCTTGCTGCCGTCCGGCTCGGCCCGCGGGGAGAATCTGGCACCGCTGGGCGAACGGCCGGACTGGGGCGAACTGGAGGCCTACGCCGCCACCATGACCCGCGAGGAACTGCGCGCGGCGCTGCACACCTTCTACACCGACGGCGCCGCCTACCAGCCGCTGATGGACCTGTTTCAGGACCGGCTCGAGGTGATCCGCACCAGCAGCGAGGCCGATCGAGCCGACGCCGAACGGGTGACCGTCCCGCTGCGGGACCCTCTCGACCCGGCTGAAGCGACGCCGCCCCGCTACTGGCGCCCGGCCCACGAGTTGCCACGGCTGGACGGGCGGCCCCCGTTGAGCGACCTCAGGATCGCCATCGACCCGGGCCACATCGGCGGGCAGTTCGCCCGCATGGAGGGACGCTGGTTCCAGATCAATGACCAGCCCCCCATCATGGAGGGCGAGATCGTGCTCGAAATCGCCTTCCTGCTCAAGGACCGGCTTGAACAACTGGGTGCCGAGGTGGTGCTGGTGCGCGAACGCAACGCCCCGGTCACCAACCGCCGGCCGGAGGACCTTCAGGGGGAAGCCAGGCGCCAATTGATCGCCCAGGGGGTCTCGAACCCGGCGCCCACCTACAGTCCCAACGACGGCCACCAGCGGGCCCTGACCGTGCAGTTTGTCTCCGAACAGCTGTTCTATCGCAACAGCGAGATCCGTGAGCGCGCGCGGCTGATCAACGAGGTCATCCGCCCCGACCTGACCCTGTGCCTGCACCTCAACGCCGAGGCCTGGGGCGACCCCGCCAAGCCCGACTTCGTCGAGGCCAACCACCTGCACGTGCTGATCAACGGCTCCTACTCCTACAACGAGCTGTCCCAGGACGACACCCGGTTCGAGATGCTCAAGCGCCTGTTCCAGCGGATTCACGAGGAGGAACTGGTGCTCGGAGACACGATCGCCAGATCGATGGCCGAATCCACCGGCCTGCCGCCCTACACCTACAACAGCCCGGCGGCCCAACAGGTCAACGACAACCCCTACCTGTGGGCCCGCAACCTGCTCGCCAACCGCCTGTTCATGAACCCGGTGCTGTTCCTTGAACCCTATGTGATGAACCACCGCGAGACCCACGACCGGCTGCAGGCGGGCGACTACCTCGGGCGCACCATGATCAACGGCCGGCTGCAATCCAGCCTCTACCAGGACTACGTCAACGGCGTGGTCAACGGCCTGGTGCGCCACTACTCCCGGCACCGCGACGGCCGCCGCCAGCGCGCCACGACCTTGCCGCCATCGACCACCCCCGGCACCATCCCCGAACCGCCCGCTCCCACTGAACCGAGTCCGGCCACGGAGCCCGCCGGCGCATCGGCGCCACCCCGTCAGCCCGGCGACGGCGGCATCCTGCCGCCCGCCCCGTCCGACAATCCCCCGCCCCGCCCCAACGACGACAGCGAACCCCCGAGCTTCCTGCCCGGACCGTTTGACCCGGGTCCGAACACGCTCGGCTTCTGATCCATCCCGGCAAGTGCCCGGCCCATCACCCAAACCCCGTCATGAAAGAACACATACTCGTTGTCGGCTGCGGCTTCCTTGGCCGCCGCCTTGCCAGCCGCCTTCACCGCTTCGGCGCCCGCGTGACCGGCCTGGTCCACCGCGAATCCTCGGCAGCGGAATTGCAGGCCGCCCACGGTTGGGATGTCGTCTGCGCCGATGTCGCGCGGTCGACCGACCTCGCGCGCCTGCACGCCGGCCTCGACACCCCGGTCACCCGCGTCATCCACTGCGCCAGCTCCGGACGGGGAGGCGCCGAGGCCTACCGCGCGGTGTTTCTCGAGGGCTGCCGGCTGCTGCGGGCCGAGTTTCCCGACGCCCCGCTGCTGTTCACCAGCAGCACCAGCGTCTACGCCCAGATCGACGGCGAATGGGTCGACGAAACCAGCGCCGCCGAGCCCGGGCGCGAAACCGGACGGCTGCTGCGGCAAGCCGAGGACCTGGTGCTTGAAGCCGGCGGCACGGTGGCGCGCCTGGGCGGTCTTTACGGCCCCGGACGCTCCCACGTGTTGCGCAAGCTGCTCGACGGCAGCGCCGCGATCGAGGGCAACGGCGACGAGGGCCGTTACCTCAACCAGATCCACATCGAGGACGCCGCCAGCGCCATCGTCTGGCTGGCCGGCCACACCGAGGGCGGACTGTTTAACGTCGTCGACGATCACCCGGAGACCCAGCGCCAATGCTACTCCTGGCTGGCCCCCATGTTCCAGTGCAAGCTGCCCCCCGCCGTGCCCGCCGATCCCGACAAGAAACGTGGCTGGACCCACAAACGCGTGGTCAACCGCAAGCTGCGCGAAGCCGGCTGGCAACCCCACTACCCCAGTTACCGTTCCGCCATCAAGGGCGATCCCGAGCTGGTGCCGTCGATCCTCGCCCAGGTCGAGTAGTGCCGCCAGGCGGTGGAACCGCCCGGCGCCAACCGGACGTGAAACGCGGAGCCGGCAGCCGGGCAGTCAAGAATGGCTGCCCGGCCCCCGCGGGATGGCAAGGCCTGTCGTCCGGGCGCGCGGCATCCCTGCTCCCCGAAAAGGGACAGGCCACCGGAGCAATAGCGCTGGGACAACCTTGGACCGGGCGCATATTTCGAGATCACAGCCAGACCGGCTGCGTCCATTCATGCAGATGAGCATCAAACCCACACTCGCTGTCCTCGGAGCCCTGGTCATCGCCACCAGCTCCACCCCCGCCGCTGATCCACCGGTTCAGGTCTACATCCTCGCCGGACAATCCAACATGGTCGGCATCGGCCAGGTCACCGGCGGCAACACCCGCTGGGGCGACCAATTCACCGAGATGGTTGTCTCACACTACGAGGGCGAGCCTGACGCCGCCACGGACTACGACGCCCTCGAGCCGGTCAAAACGGTGGCGTTGGGGCCGTTCGCCGGGGAAGGCTCGGAACCCTTCCCCGCGGGAGACACCACCGTGGTCCGCGGCTCCTTCACCCCTGAGACCACCGGACTCTACCAGTTCAACCCCGGATGGGACGCCTCCACCTTCAACATCATGACCGTGAACGGCCAGGAGGTGCACCGCAAGGAACAGCAGGGCGAGCGCATCCACACCCCCATCCAGCTCACCGGCGGGGAGACCGTCCCGTTCACCATCACCTACCTCGGGCCCGTCACGCGGGTCATCGGCTGGACCAGCCGCCTCGACACGCCGGGCACCCTGACCTCGCTGGTAAAATACCAGGGCCAGTTCCCCCACCTGCTCGGCCAGGACGGCGATTGGCGCTCCCGCGACGACGTCTGGTATCGGGGTGTGGTCACCGCCTCCGCCAACCAATGGCTCGCCCCCGGCTGCGGAGCCAACGCAGGCGCCATCGGCCCGGAACTCGGCTTCGGCCACAAGATGGGCGATTTTCACGATGAACCCGTCCTCATCATCAAGGCATCGCAAGGCAACCGCAGCCTCGCCTGGGACTTCCTTCCGCCCGGCAGCGAACGGTTTGAAATCGATGGCACGGTTTACGCCGGCTACAAGGACCCGAAACCGTCCTGGCCAGCGGGCGAGACCCCGGAAACAGGCGAGTGGTATGCCGGCAAGCAATACGACGATTGCTTCGACGCCGTGAAGGAATTGCTGGCCAACTTCGATGAGTCCTTCCCCCACTGGGCCGGCCGCGACCACGAGATCGCCGGCTTCGTCTGGTTCCAGGGACACAAGGACGCCGGCTCCGACGTCCACGCCAACCGCTACGAACAAAACCTGGTCCACCTCATCAAGACCCTGCGCGAGGAATTCCAGGCGCCGGGCGCCCCGTTCGTCGTCGCTGTCGGCTGCGGCAGCGAAGGCCGCGAGGGCAACGCCCTGGTGGTGGCCGAAGCCCAGCTCGCCGTCTGCGGCACCAGCGGGAATTATCCCGGGTTCAAGGGCAACGTGCGGACCGTCGAGACCCGCGACTACTTCCCGGCGGTCGAGGACTCGCCGCGCAACCAGGGCTTCCACTACCACCAGAACGCCGGCACCTACATGCAGATCGGCGAGGCCATGGGCCGCGGCATGATCGAACTCCGTCAGGGCCGCTGAACCGGTCGGCCGTCCCGTTCAAGCACATTCGCCGCCCCCACACCACCGCCGGGGCAGCGGCAACACGGATTCTTCACCACGAAGAACAAAATCCACTCGCTCACCGGAACCTCGAACCTCGGGCAGATGGACCTGATGGCTCGCTTCGGGGCGGTGGCCAACCCGCCTGAAATATCCTTGGCAGCCCGGAAGCACACGTCTGGATACGCTTCCTCAAAAACCATTTGACTTAGCCAAGTCAGCCATGAAACTTGGCCAAATGAACGTTAAAACAGGCGAGCTGCGCAATCAATTGAGCCGCTATCTCAAACGGGTGCGGCAGACGGGTGATTGCATCACCGTGATGGACCGCAACCGCCCCATTGCGGTAATCAGCCCCTACGCCGATCATCCGGCCGACACACACACGGATGTCTGGATGCGTCGGGCTCGCGTTGAAGCTGAATTAGGAGGCTTGGACGAGGACATCGAATTGCCCGCCCGGCGCACCGTTCCGGCCAAACATTTGAATCCATTGGATTGATGGGGCTGCGCTATCTGTTGGATACGTCGGTTTTTTCCCAGCCGATCCGTCCTCGGCCCTTGCCCGCATGCCGGAGAAGATGGCAGCTGCATGGAGATGCGAAGCTCGCGGTGCCGACGGTGGCCATCGCGGAAATCGAGCATGGTCTTTTTCTGAAGAACTCGGACAAATTGTGGACCGCCTACCGAACCATCCTCAAAGATCGTCTGGCGGCGTTCGATTTCACCGCATCGGTGGCCACCGTGTTCGGGGAAATGAAATCGAGGCAAGCCCAACTGGGCAAACCAATTGACGACTTCGACTTGGCGATCGCGGCCACGGCGGTGGCGCATGATCTGACCGTCGCGACGCTCAACACGCGCCATTTCAGAATGATCGACGGCTTGCAGTGGGAGGATTGGTCCCAGATGCCTGATGAGGGAGGCGGAATCCGCATAGCCTGAGCGGAGCGAGGGCACCCGGGACGGCTGTCTCCACTTCGCTGTCAGATTGGAAATGCGTGTCTGGCATGTAGACTTTGGAAGATCAGCCCCGGCCCACCTCCACCGACGGGAAGCCAGCTGCGAGGAATCGCAGAGATGGAACCCTCTGTTCTCTCCGTTCCCTTCTGTTCAATCCGCCTGTGTAGTCGCGCCCGTCCGCAACTCCGTTTCTGTGCAACACCTCGGACAGCGTGCGCTGCCTGCCTGCCCGGACTCAGGTCAGGTATTGGCGTTCAGAACCTACTCCCATTCAGCGGCTTACGGAGCTACATTTCACAGCTAGCCTGGCACGTTTTTCCGCCGCTGCCGCCGTCGAAGGCTGGGATCCCGGCACCGAAAGCTGGTTCAATCACCATCGGCGCGCCTACCGTTACACCGGCACCGCCGATCCGGACGGTC
>SKLO01000379.1 GCA_007123195.1 Verrucomicrobiales bacterium
ACCAGTTGGCGCAATTCGGTCGCTTCAAACACCCGGCTGGGCCGGCTCACCCGCAACTGGGCCATGTTGCGCCCGTCGACATACTCCATCGTGATCGCCGCGCCTTCCGTGTCCTCGATGAAGTCATAGACCCTCACCATGTTGGAGTGGGTCAACTCAAGGCCCCTCCGCGTTTCGCGCTTCAGGTCGTCAATGGCGGCCACGTCCAGGCATACCAGATCGGACAGGAACTTCATCGCCACCGGGCGGTCAAGCTTCAAGTCCTGTGCCAGGTAAACCAGCCCCATGCCGCCGCGGCCGAGCAGCTGCCTCAGTTCAAACCGGTCAAACACCACCCTTCCCGGCGCCAGCGGAGCGGTGGAATCGCCGGAACCACGCCCAAGATCAAGGCTGGAACGGACCCGCGCGTCGAGCTTCTGATCGGCTGTCTCGCGCCCCGCGTGGCCTGGTGCCGACGCCGCAAGCGGGGCGGCCGCTTCAGCCCCGGCGTCCTGGCCGGGTGAAGCCATCCGGCCGGGCCCGCCCGTCTGGACGTCGGCGCCGGACGGAGCCGCAGAAGCGGAAGCTGCCCCGGGTTCCCGCCGGGATCCGGGCACACCAGCCGACTCCGAACCCCATCCGGTGACGGCCGGTGGCGCTGGCTCCATATTGGTACGGCGTGGGTCGGTATCCATCGACGGCGAAACCCATGTTGAACCAAAGCCAAATGGAGTTCAACCTCCGTTCAAGACAATGTCCTGAAAACTCTTCCCGCCGGAGCGTTCTATCAATCAAGCTGTCACTTTCGTCATCGACGGTGGACGGTTCCGGGGATGGGCATGCCGGGGAGGACACAGCTTCCAAGGCCGCGCTTCCGCAATTGGTTCGCCCGGCGCGGCTCACGCCGGTGGTGAGCCGCCGAAAAGCATCGACAGCACAAAAAGGATCAGGAACACGGCGAACAGCACCTTGGCGATGGTGGCTGCAACTCCGGCCAGGGTGCCGAAGCCGAGCACGGCGGCGATCAGGGCGATCACCAGAAACAGGATGGTGTAGCTGAGCATGATTTTTCTGGGGACCGGGCTGGCCGGGTTCACGTGCGCCTGAACCGGGGCGGTCGGCCAGCCGTGCGGCGGTGGCCGTCACTCCGTCATGCCCGAAATCATCTCCCGGACCTCTTCCTTGGATTTGCCCAGCTTTTGCTGGAGTTTGCCCAGCAGCTGATCCTCCTCGCCTTCGGCGAATGCCAGGTCATCATCGGTCAGTTGGCCGTACTTGCTCTTGAGCTTGCCCTTGACCGTGTTCCATTGTCCCTTGAGTTCGAGCTTTGTCATGGTTGTTGGTTGTTGGTGTATTGTGTTGAAACTCCAGCGGCAGGCATGGCGCGACTTGAATTCAAGCCGCCGCTCAGGCCGCCGCCCGGGGCGCTGTTTTATTCGCGCCCGCTAAAGGTTCTACGATTGATAGCCCCGACGGGTTGACGGGAATTCCTGCGACGGCCCCCGTGGCAGGTGAACCTGAAAGGGAAATTGGAGATTGGATAATTGGAGATTGGGTTTTGAAAATGAACCACTTGGCGATGCTGGGCGACTCACCCGTAGAGTGACCGTTGAAATCCTCGGAACTCATTCATTATTTGTCGACTATTATCGGTTGGGAAAGTCGTCGACTATCTCCGGCTGGTGCCTCCGGTTGTGTCTATTCCTGTTGTTTCGTGGTTTCATCTCCCCTTTTAGGGTGAAATTTCGGGAAAATCGTCGCGGGTATCCCGCACAAAAAACGGCCCATGATCCACCGGACAAGAGGGGTTTGTCAGGACTCGATGCCCAGCTGCTGCAGCTTCTCCCGGAGCGTCATGCGGGCGATGCCGAGCCAGCGCGCGGCCCGGGCCTTGTTGCCGCCTGACAACTCCATCGCGGTCGACAGCAGCTCGCGCTCCATGCGCCGGTGAAGCTCGGCGTAGGCCGACGGGATCTCGCCGTCGATCGCCCGGCCGAGGGCCTCGCGGGCCAGTTCCCTCAAGCCCGGATCGCCGGCATGACCGTCGGCCGGGCCCGGCTCCCGCATGCATTCCCTGACATCGTCCAGACCGATGGTGTAGCCGCGCCGGCGCACCACCGCCTTGCGGATCACGTTCTGCAGCTGGCGCACGTTGCCCGGCCACGCCTGCAGCGCCATCCATTCCACCGCCTCCTGGCTGATGCCGGTGCCCGCCGCCGCCATCTCCTCCACCGCACGGTTGAGAAAGTAATCAATCAACAGCGGCAGGTCGCCGGCGCGCTCGCGCAACGGCGGCAGGGTGATGCCTGCCACGTTCAACCGATAATACAGGTCCTCGCGGAACTCGCCGCGCTCCACCATTTGCTCAAGGTTGCGGTGGGTGGCGGCGATGAAACGCACGTCGACCGGGATGTCCTCGCGACCGCCGACGCGCTGGATCGACTTCTCCTGCAGCACCCGCAGCAGCTTGGACTGCAGGGTCAGGTTCATGTCACCGATCTCGTCCATGAACAAGGTCGCGTTGTGCGCCTGCTCGAACCGTCCGATGCGGCTGACGTGGGCGCCGGTGAACGCGCCCTTCTCGTGACCGAACAACTCGCTCTCCAGCAGCGGCTCCGGGATCGCCGCGCAGTTGACCGCCACGAACGGCTTGTGCGCCCGGTGACCGTGCTGATACAGCGCCCGCGCCACCAGTTCCTTGCCGGTGCCGGTCTCGCCCCGGATCAGCACCGTCACCGGGGTCGACGCCAGCTTGGCCAGTTCCCGGTAAACCCGCGTCATCGCCCGGCTGCGACCGATCATCTGCTCGGGCCCGGCGCGCTCGCCGCCGATGTCCACCGGTTTGGAACTGCGGCGCACGGTCGCCACCGCGTCCTCCACCACGTGCACCAGTTCGCTGGTGTCGAGCGGTTTGGACAACACGTCGAAGGCCCCGTGGCGCACCGCGCGAATGGCCACGTCGCCGCTGGCCTCGGCCGACAGCACGATCACCGGCAGCCGCGGGCGCCTCTCCCGCAGTTCGGCCACCAGCTTGAGGCCGCCCACCCCGTTGAGCCGCAGTTCGGTGACCAGGGCGTCGAAGTCCCCCGCCAGCGCGCGGTCAAGCCCGGCCTCGCCATCGGGCTCGTGCCGCACCTCCATGCCGGCGTCTTCCAGCGCCGACAACGCGGCAAAGGCCTCGGGCGACCCATCGACCAGCAGCACCCTCATCATTGTCCTGAAATTCAAACCGGCCGCACCCCGGGCCGCCGGCAGCAGCGGAGGCACCCGGGCGGCCGTGCTTACTTGTGCAGCAAGAGGGCGCAAGCTGTCAAACCCGACCGCGACCGGCGAACCGCCGGATCCGCGGGTTGCCGTCTGGCAGGTGGTTCTCCGGCGGTGTCGCAGGTGCTCAACCGCTGCCAGCGGATCGGCCGGCACGTTCCGGAGGGAGGGTGCTGCGCACGGCGGTGCGGGGCGCATGGCCCTTCGAGCGGCTCAGGGCGTGCCGCGCGTTGGATCAGGCGGCCGCTCATGGTGCAAATAATCTCTGTCCCTTTGTCGTAGCCCGCCCGCGCCAATCGACCGAGCGTGGAGACGCCCCGTAGGCCGGGTGTGGCGCTAGCCCGCCCGGCTCATTGTGCCCCTGCGTGAGGTTCACCCTGCAACCCACCCTCGTCGGCCGCGAGTGGCCTCAGCCCCAAGCGCGGCTCCCCCACGCCGACCCCGTCGCGCTCTTCGTGGCGGCCGCCCCGCGAGCTTGATCGCAAGCCGGTGATCGCGCGGAAGCCGGGCGGGCTGGCGCCACACCCGGCCTACGAAACAGGCGCGGTTTGTCCCCGCATTCAACGGAGGCGCGGGTTGACTGTGCGGCCGGAGCCGTTTATCTTGAATTCAAGATGAAGCCGCCGCCGCCCTCCTCCGCCCTCCACCTGCGCCTGGTCCTGTGGAAGGCCGCCAAGGCGGTGGAACAGATCGATCGCGCCAGCATCCGTTCCACCGGCCTCTGCCTGAGCGACTTCACCATTCTCGAGGTGCTGCTTCACAAGGGCGCCATGCCGGTCAATGCCATCGGTCGCAAGGTCCTGCTCACCAGCGGTTCCATGACCACCGCCATCGGCCGCCTGCAACAACGCGGCCTGGTCAGCCGCCAGACCGACCCCGCCGACCGTCGGATCACCCACGTCGACCTCACCGCCGCCGGTCGCCGCCTCATCGAGCAGGCGTTCGCCCGGCACGCCGCCAATTTCGAGCAGGCGTTCGCCCACCTCGACGCCGTCGAACGCGCCGACCTGCAGCGACTGCTGAAAAAACTGGGTCTCGGCCTGTCGGCGCCTGCCGGACTGGCGACCGCCGACGCCGGCACCGAGCGGGCGCCATCCGCCGGTGATGAGCGTTGACCCGCGCCCGGGCCGCCCTACGGGGGGGCGCTCGCGAGGCCGTGGTTGGGTGGAGCCTTCTGGGGTGCGGTCGGGTGCTCCGGCGCAGGTCAGGGGGCGGCAGCCCCGTAGGTTGAATTGGCGCAATTCGACCTGCTGTGCGTGGTGCGAGCGGGCTGGTAGCGGGACCACGCCACAGGTTCCATTCGCTGGGAGCGAGAGGGGCCGTGAAGGGAGAGGCCGCAGGGAACGATCGACCCGCACCCCGGTCGAATTGAAGACAATTCAACCTACGGTCGTTGCGCCCGCGAGGGCTGGGTAAGGCGATGCGTCATGGGGCGGCGGTGGTCGGTTCCATGGCGCCTTCGCACCGGCGGAGCGTCTGTCTCCGTCCCGTAGCGCGGGCCTCCGACCCGCGGTTGTGGGAAGTTCCCCCCAAGCGCGTGGAGCTGCAGGGTGGACTGGCGCGAAACCGCGCCCGGGCCGCCGACCGCTGCCCAGGCCGGCTCGCCGCCGCGTCACGGCTGATCCAGCAACTCGCCGAGCTGCCAGCTGTCGCCGTCATCGCCCGGTCCCTTGCCGTGGACCTCCGCCAACCGCCAGCGCCCGTCCGTGCCCTGAAGGAAATCGAACGTCACCCGACTGACCGCCCCGAAGTTCTCCACCTCGGCGATGACCCGGCATTGCTGGGCCTCGCCAGCGGCGGGGGGCTCCGCCTTCAACGTCACCCCGCCGAGGTCGAAATCCTGGCCGTTGACCCAGGGATCAAACCCGATCGTGCCCAACACCCCCGCCTCCGTGCCCATGGCCTGCCGGACGGCCTCCAGCAACGGACCTGTCAGCAGCTGGTCGAGCACCTCGAACGCCTCCGGATCGAACGGGCTCGGCACGCCGCCCCCGGCGCCCGCGGCCGGCTCGCCGGCCGGGTGCAGATAGCCGCCATACCAATCGGCCACGATGGCCAGCGGATGCAGCTCCGGCACCGTTGGCACCATGGTGGCCGGATCCTCGCCGGCCGGCGGTTCCTGCCCCGGCACAGCCACCTGCAACTGGGCGCCGGCCATGGTCGCTGCCCCGACCCATATCAAGCCGGCGGCGCAGCCGCAAAGCCACCGCCTCCACGCCGGTCGGGCCGGGAAGGTCCTGCCGCTGCCGCCGGATTGATCCAGGGCCAAAGCGGTCGAATCCATGTTGTCGGCAAGCTGCCGCTGCGGTGAATATGAGGGCTGAGGGTAGGGTTCGGACATGCGGCCAACCTACCCCGAATCCCGCCCATCTCAACGCCTGCCCCCGGATGCCGCCCGCTCGAAACTGAATCAGCGTGATGCCCGGAAAATCGTAAATCTCCGCGTAAATGACGGCAGAGGAATGATCGGAAGGGGTCGGAATCGGAGGTCATAGCTCCGACCTGGGCGGTTGCCCTTAGCCTGCGGAGGAGAAGGTGCTTGGGCGGCGGATGGTTTGTTAGAGGGGGCGGACGGGAGGTGTTTGGGGCGGACGTGGGGCACCCTGGAAGGCTGCCCCCACGGTTCGGCAGGCAGGATGCCTGCAGGGTTGGGGGGGGACGGGTGCTTTGGGCAGCAGGTAGTTTGGGGAGGGAGTGGACGGGAGGTTGTTGGGGCGGACGTGGGGCACCCTGGAAGGCTGCCCCCACGGTTCGGCAGGCAGGGTGCCTGCAGGGTTGGGGAGGACGGGTGCTTTGGGCAGCAGGTGGTTTGGGGAGGGAGTGGACGGGAGGTTGTTGGGGCGGACGTGGGGCACCCTGGAAGGCTGCCCCCACGGTTCGGCAGGCAGGGTGCC
>SKLO01000650.1 GCA_007123195.1 Verrucomicrobiales bacterium
AAAAACTGATATATTGTCTGACATTTTGTAGAGGTCGTGTTCGGTGAACTGCCGAACGCGGAGCCGGTGCCGGAACCGGACCCGCGCCTCGCCGCTGTGGAATCCGCGCTCGACATGGCGGGAATCATGCCGGGCCTGGAAGGGGCTGCAATTGGGTTCTGCCTGCTCGACACCGACGGCCGGGTGTTGCTTGATCGCAACGCCCGCACCGCCCAGATCCCGGCGTCGACCCTCAAGACGCTGACCACCGCCGCCGCGCTGGACATCCTCGGCCAGGGCTTCCGCTTCGAAACCGTGCTCGAACTCGCCGGTTCCCGCGGCGAAGACGATCCCGACGGCGACCGCCTCGACGGCGACCTGATCCTGCTCGGCGGTGGCGATCCCACTCTGGCCGTGTCCGACCTGGCCGCGTGGGCCGCAGAGCTTGCCGCCAACGGCGTGCGACACGTCAGCGGCCGGATCATCGGTGACGGCCGCCTGTTCGACGGCTCCGTGTTCCCCGATTTCTGGGACTGGGGCGGCATCGGCAACGGCTACGGCAGCCCGGTCTCCGGCCTCAATCTCCAGCACAACCGCTTCGCCGCCACCTTCTCCAGCGGCGAACAGCAGGACGAACCCGCCGGGCTGGTTCGCGTTCAACCCGAGGTGCCCGGGGTCGCCTGGTGGAACCATGTCCTCACCGGAGCGCCTGGCTCCGGCGACGGCGTCATGATTTACGGCGGTGAACGGGCCACCGTCATGCACCTGCGCGGCACCGTGCCGCCGGCGGGCGAACTCACGGTCCGGGGCGCGGTGCCGGACCCGGAGCGCTTCGCCGCCCACCACCTGCGCGAGGCGCTCGTCGCCGCCGGTTCCAATGGCTGGCTGAATGGTGAACCTCTCGTGGCAAGCCCCAGCCGAGCGGCCCATCGCCGATCGATGCCATCCCTGCTCCGGGACAGGGGCCCCCGGCCCGCAGGCCGAACGGTGCCGCCGACAGACCCGTGCCAGCACAATCAAGGCATAAGGTTCCTCAGGGATGCGGGTTCGTCACACGACGGAGTGGACGATACCGACAGGGGCCAAGAGGTGGCCCCGCAGCAGCTCGGTGAACCGTCGCCAGTTCATCGGGCTGCCGCGGTTGTGCCAACCGAGCCACTTGCACCAGAACCTTGCCACCTGCCACCGCAGCTTGCCGAGCACGCACCCCCATTCGCCGGACCGAAAGCTCTTCTTGTCCGCTCCCGTTTCAGCCGGACGTGTCATCACTCAGTCCACCCCCGTTCCACCGCTGCCACCGGGATTCCCGGCCCTGGTTCGCCCGGGTGGCATTGGCGGCGGCCCTCTTGTCTGTCATGAACCTCTGGCTGCAAGCGACGGCTGCCGCCGGGGACGGTCCGGCCGGCGATCCACCCCTGGTGTTCCGCACCTTCATGCCGGCGGCGGCTCCGTCGGCGTTCGCCGTGCAATGGCCGCACCACGCGGTGGTGCTCAGCTACGACCCCCTGCGCGGCGGGGTCAACCAGCTCTGGCGGGGGCACATCGACCTCGCGCCGACGGTGGCGGCCAAGATCAACCGGCCGGCGGCGATCGAGGGCCGGGTGCTTTACGGTGAAAGCCTGCCGCAACCACTCCGCCCCGGTGACGCGGACGCCGTGCCGGATCGACAGTTCCGCGGTTACCACCTGGATGCCGGCGGCCACGATCGACCGGGAGCGGTGGTTTTTGAGTTCGCCCTCGACGGCGTCGAGCTGCGGGAACGCCTGACCATCGAGGCCGACGGCAACCGCCTGCGGCGGCAGTTCAGTCGCGACCAACCGCAGCCGCCGCTGTGGTTCCGGGCCGAGCCGCAACGCGCCGCGCGGCTGACGATCGAGGGTGGCGTCGAGACCGCACCCGGAGTGTGGCGCTTCGACGGCCGGGAGTTCGCACTGTTGATCGACTGGGACGACGTCGGCGCACCTCCGCCGCCGGCGCCGGCTCCCCTACCGGTGCGTGCCGCCACGCCGCATGAGGCGCGGGCGGACGCCCCTCACAGCTATGAAATTCAAGAGGTGGCGCTGCCGCCGGAGATGGCGCCGGAAATCTCCGGGGTGGCGTTCACCCCCGGGGGCGCGCTGGTGGTGGTGAACCGGCACGGCGAGGTTTGGCTCAATGCCAATCCGCCGGGGCCGGAATGGCGCCGGTTTGCCGCCGGGCTGCATGAACCGCTCGGCGTGCTGGCAAGGTCCGAGCGCGAGGTCTGGGTGACCCAGCGACCGGAACTCACCCGCCTGCGCGACACCAGCGGCGATGGCGTGGCTGATCGCTACGAGACGGTGAACGAGGACTGGTCGGTGACCGACAACTGGCACGAATTCACCTTCGGCCTGCGCCAGACCGACGGCGGCGACATGGTGCTCTCGACCGGCCTGCCCGATCTGGCCGGGCCGATCAACACGCTGCACCCGCGCCACCCGCTCGACCTGCGCAACGTGCACGAAGAACGCAAGCCCTCGCCGGGGCGCTATCTGGGCTGGGTGTTGAAGGTGCGGCCGGACGGCCGGATGGAGCCGTTCGCCAGCGGTTTTCGTGCCCCGGCCGGAGTGGGGCTCAGTCCCGACGGGGACATCTTCATCACCGATCAGCAGGGTGACTACATCGCCACCAGCACGCTGGTGCATGTGCGATCGGGACGTTTTTACGGTCACCCTGCGTCCTACAAATGGCACCCCGATTACCGGGGGCCGATGACCTTGGAGCAACTGGCCGGACTGCGGACCCCTGAGGCGGTGGCGTTGCCGCACGGCTCGCTCGGGGGCAGCCCCGGGGAACCGGTCTGGGACACCACCGGCGGTGGCTTCGGCCCGTTTGCCGGCCAGGTGTTCATCGGTGACTTCACCCGCCTGATCAGCCGGGTGGCGCTGGAGCGGATCGACGGCGAGTATCAGGGCGCGGCGTTTCCGTTCATCCGCGACGCGGTCGGTCTGGAGGATATCAAGGCCAACCGTGGCTCCGACAACCTGACCATCCCCGCCGGTCGCGAGGGCCTGCGCCACTTCCGCGACGCCCCTCCGCGGGGCGGCACCCCGCTGCGCGGGGGTAACATGCGCATGGCGTTCGCTGCCGACGGCAGTCTGTATGTGGGGCAAACCAGCCGTGGCTGGGGCCAGGGCGACGGGCTCCAACGGATCGTCTGGAGCGGGCGCACGCCGGTGGAGATCGAGAGCGTGCAGCTGACGGACACCGGCTTCCGGCTGCGATTCACCACCGCCATGGACCGCGCGCGGCTTACTGATCCCGACCACTGGCGCGTCACACGTTTCCGCTATCTTTACATGCCGCCCGGTTCGCCGCGGACTGACGAGTCCAGCGTGGTGATCACCGACCTCGAGGTCGCCGGCGACGGCCGCGAGGTGCGCCTGGTGGTGGATGGGCTGGAGCCGGGTTTCATTCATCGATTTGAGACCGAGCGGTTGTTGTCCGCCGACGGGGAGTTGATTGAGAACCCGCTGGCCTACTACACCCTCAACCGGACGCTCGACGGGCGTGTGTTCACCGGTCCGATGAGCGAGCCGCTGCTGGCGGACGCGGCCACCGGCGCCAGCCCGGGTGCCCCCGACATCGACGACGGCCGGCGGGTGTATGCCGCCTTCTGCGTCATCTGCCATCAGGTCGACGGCAGCGGCGGCCATCTGCCGGGCGCGCCCGAGTTGGCGGCGGCCGACCTGCGGACGCGTGGTGAGGATGCGCCGCTGGCCCGCGACGACACAGAGCTGGTGCGGTTCATCACCGACGGCGCGGAGGGCAAGCCGATGCCCCCGTTCGGCGGCGTGTTGCGACCGCAAGAGGTGATCAACGTGGTGGCCTATTTGCGGGCGGAGTTCGGGGAAGGCGCCGGGGCGGAGGAGGAGTGAGCCTAGAAACAGAAGTTAAACCACTGATGGACGGGATGGACACTGATAATGAATGAGTTATGATTATTTCAACGGTCATCCACAGGGTGACCACAAGACCTTCCGTAACTCGTTCACACTTGAGAACTTTGGTCGGCACGGCGGAGGGTCATTCCCGGTTTTAGGGTGAGCGGCGGGGGGCCGGCGAGTCAGGCCGCGCTTGGGAGAGGAGGAGGCGGCGGTGATGGTGGCGGCGTTGGCGGAGGAGGAACGCCGGGCGAGGCCGGGCCTCGGCCGGAGCCCGCGAGGAGGCCATGGACCGGCAGGCGGTGAAGCTGCTTTTGCCCTCGATCTTCACCGCCGCTGTCCGTCGCCGTTCCGCGTGTCCGCAATCGTCCACGCAACCAGCCGTGGCACAGCAGAGCCCTCTGCGACCCCTGCCTGGTTCGTTCATCTTTCTGGGATCAGCCGATCACCGTATCGATGACGGCACGGGTGTATGCGACTGCTCATGGGTAGCCAGGTCGATGGGTCGATGGGATGGACGAAGGGGCTGCGCCGGTTTGAGGGTCATGGGGTTGAGATCCACCAGGCTACGACGGACGGCTGCAATCCGGCGGCGGCGGGCGCCGTTCCATGGGACATGCACGCGCTTCACGCCCCGTCCCCGCCACCCCGGCTGTCCCCGCCGCTGGTGCGCGGCATCGTTCCGACCCGGCACGCCGCCGCAGCCACCGCGGCGGCTTGGACACGCACAACTCGAAGGGTCGCCTTGACGCTCGCGCTGGTGCTGGGGGCGGCGGCGTTGCCCGCGCCGGTGGCGGCCGATGAGGCGGCGGACGCGGACGAACCGCCACCGCGGTTGAACCGGTTCATCGAGTTGATGGAGGCGGAGCAGCCGGCGTTCGGCATCTTTTCCTCGAACCTGTCGGTCCGCACCGGCGCCTCGGTGGCGTCGAGCAACCTCGATTTTGTGATCATCGATCTGGAGCACTCGCCCTACGACGTCACCCGGCTCGAGGGTTACCTGCTCGGCATGATCAACAAGCGCGAGATCGTGACCCGGGGGCACCTGCAGCCGTCGACCGTGCCGCTGGTGCGGGTGCCGGCGGCCGGGCGCGAGCAGTTGCAATACGTCATCAAGCAGGTGCTCGATCTGGGACCGATGGGGATCGTGGTGCCGCACGTCGACACCGCCGAGGATGCACTGGCGATGGTCCGCGCCTGCCGGTTTCCCCAGTTGCGGGACGCGCCTGACTACGAGCCGACCGGTCTGCGCGGGGTCGGCTACGGCTGGGCCGCGCGCTACTGGGGCTTGACCGGGGCCGAGTATGCCCGGCGGGCCGATCTGTGGCCGCTGGATCCTCAGGGGGAACTGGTGCTGTGGGTGATGATCGAATCCGCCGAAGCAGTGGAAAACTGCCTGGCCATCGCCGAGACCCCGGGCGTCGGCGGCCTGTTCGTCGGGCCGTCGGACCTGGCGTTCTCGCTGGGGGTGCCGCTCGGCGATCCGGAGGTCGAGGAGGCGATCGAGCGCATCGCCGAGGTGGCGCGCGAGACCGGCGTGCCGCTGGGCACTCTGTGCGGACCGGACGACGTCGAGCGACGGCTCGACCAGGGCTTCACCTTCCTGGCCGTGGGCATCGACGGCGGCATGTCCGCACGGGTGAATGAGGCGGTGCGCATCGGCCGCCGCCATCAACGGTCGACCGACTGAGTCGGTGCGGTGGCGGCGCCGGGTCCGGCCGAAGGCAAGCCGACGACTTGACGCGGGCACCGATGGCTGTTTGGTTTTTCTCACGGTCAATTCCGAACGCCGATCGTCGGGACGGGTCGGATACCATTCATTGCCATGAAGTTGATGCCCATCTTGTTCACCTCGCGCCCGCTTGCCGGCGGCGCATCGCTGCTGGCCGCGCTGGCCCTGGCCGCCTGTGGTCCCGCGCCTGATACCGAGCCCGACGCGGCGGACGCCCCCGCCGGCAACGCAGACAGTGCCGCGACGGATCTGCCGCTACCGGAGGGCGACGTGGTAGCGGCCGCGTTCGAGGGGCACTTGGAGCGGATCGACAACGGTTCCGTAGCCCCGTTCTCGCTGGCGGGCAGCAAGCCGGAGTATTACCTGCTCTACTACACGGCCTCCTGGTGAGTGGCCTGCCGTCCCGTGACCGCACAGTTGGTGGGGTTCCATAACGACATTGCCGCTAAAGACAGCGGGTTTCCGA
>SKLO01000123.1 GCA_007123195.1 Verrucomicrobiales bacterium
CCCGGTGGAGCGGGCCTGGAGGATTGAGGATCTGGCTCCGCTGCTGGCGGTGGGGCTGGAGGATGGGCGCGATTTTGCCGCCGGGCGCCGGGTGTTCGAGCGCGCGCGCTGCGTGCGTTGTCACGGGTTTGGCGACGACAGGGTGCGCCCCGGGCCGCGGCTGACGGGGGTGGGAAGGCGGCTCAGTCCGGATGAGTTGCTGCAGGCGATCCTGGAGCCGGACCATCGGATCGATCCCCGCCATGCCGCCACGCTGGTGTCGTTGCGCAACGGGACCGTGGTGCATGGAGTGATCGTGCGGGAAGAGGCAGGGAGGTTGTGGCTGCAACCCGACCTGGCCGATGAGGACAGTGTGCGGGAGGTGGCGCCGGGCGAGGTGGTGGCGCGCCGGCGGTCGCCGATTTCACCGATGCCGTCCGGTTTGCTGGACCGGGAACCGGATTACCGGGTGCTCGACCTGTTGGCCTACCTGCTCAGTGGCGGGGATGAGGAGCATCCGATGTTTGATCGGCATGGGGCGGGCGATTGATTCATCGAACCGCCGACCCGATGGTGCGGGTGACGTGGAGCCAGGTGGTGTCGCCGTATCGCGCACGCAGGCGCCCGACCAGTGGGGCGGCCTCGGTGGGGTCGCGGAGGATGGCGAAGGTGGTGGAGCCGGAGCCGCTCATGAGGGCGGCGTGGACCTCGGGCTGGGTGAGCAGCCAGGTCTTGATCTCGGCCAGCAGCAGGTGCTTGGCGAAGACCGGGCGCTCGAGGTCGTTGCGCAGTTCACCCCAGGGACAGAGTTGGCCGCCGTAGAATACACCGGGCCACTCGCGCGAGTCCTGCCATTGACGGTAGGCCCAAGGCGTCTCTATGGCGAAAGCGGGTTTTACCAGCACCAGAGGCAGATGCCAGGGGAAGTCGTCGACTGGCCGGACCCGTTCGCCGCGCCCCTCGACGTCGCAGGGCTGCTGATGGAGGAAGAACGGCACGTCGGAACCGATTCCGGCGGCGAGTTGCTCCAGTCGGGGCAGGTCGAGCGGCTGGTCATGGAGTTGGTTGAGGCCGAGCAGCACGGTGGCAGCGTCGCTGCTGCCGCCGCCGAGCCCGGCGCCGGACGGGATGCGTTTGATCAGATGGAGCTGGACGGCGGCTGCGTCGAGGTCGCGCTCGATGGCCTCAAAGAAGGCGCTGGCGGCGCGGTGGGCCAGGTTGTCGGCGCCGGCGGGCAGAAGGGGGTCGGAGCACGTCAGGCTGAGGGGCGAACCGGGGTCGAGCGGAGTGAACTCGATCAGGTCGGCCAGTTCGAGCGGGCACAGCCGGCTCTGCAGCTCATGAAAGCCGTCGTCGCGCCGGTGGAGGATTCGCAGCCACAGGTTGACCTTGGCCGGGGCGCAGAGGCGCAGGGCGGGCGGGCGGTGGTGACTGGCGCTCATGGCGGTGGCCGGGTGGGGGCTGCCGCGGGCCATGGGATGGGTGCTGGTCGGTGCAGGTGGCGGTGTGGCTCAGAATCCGGTGGGTCGGTCGGACATGGAGCGGAAGCCGGGTTGGCCGTCGGCATCGCCGTCGATAGGATCACCGGGGCGCGGCGGGATGTAGTCGGCCCCGCCCCGGACGGCGACCTCCTGGGTGTTGGTTTGAGTCAGGGTCGGGCGGGCCCCGCCGTTGTCCTCATGCAGGTGGATGGCGCCGACGCTGCCGTCGGGGTTGACGATGGCGTGGACGTAGACGCGGGGGGCAGTGAGAAACAGCACGTGCATGCGGTTGGTGTAATCGGTGGTGACCTGTGGGCTTTCGTGTTCGATCAGGTTGCCCAGCGGGAAGGTGGCGTGGACCTGCTGGCTGCGCTCGTCGCGGACCCGGACGTAGAGCATGGCCTGCCGTTGCTCGCGATAGCGCAGCAGCTCGTAGCGGCGGATGGCGCCGGCATCCGGGTAGCCCGGGGGCACGCCGACGGCCTTTTCCCAGAACTTGTTGGCGTCCTGAACCTGGAGGGTCACACGGTTGGAATCGTAGAATTCTCCGGAACCGGCATAATAGATCGAGCACTTGATGGCGTAGGAGCCGAACTGGTTGAGCGGGTAGAAGCGGTTGAGCGTGATGTTGGTGGTGAAGCGTTCGCCGGCGGCGAGCACCCGTGGCGGCACATCGAGGGCGCCGCGCACGCCGATGGGGCGCGGCTGGGTGCCGATGCTGATGTCGGTCACGTCGAAGCTGATCCAGCCGGTTTCTCCGGGCCCGGCCAGCACGACATCGGCCCCTGCGTAGTTCTGAATGGTTACGGTGGCCTTGATGTTCTCGTGCTCGACGTAGTTGCGCTTGTCGAGTTGCAGGGAGACCTCAAATTGGGCGCGGGCGGTCGACGGCAGGCCGATTGCGGCCAGCAGGGTGCCGGCGACGAGCGCGGCGGCCAGCAGCCAACGGCGTTGCCCGGGTTGACGGGTGGCGGTGATCATGGGCGGAGTATAGGGGGGCGATGGTCGACAGGCAAGCCCTTCGGACACCGCGGGCCTGCGATCGGGTCATTCTCCCGGAGCGCTGTCGCTGACCGTGCGGAAACCGCGGGCGATGCTGGTTTCTTCAAATGATTCGGAGATGCGGCGGCGGGTGAGTTCGTGGTCGGGCGGGGTGGCAAACGAGCCGCCGCGCACAATCGGGACCTGACGGTCGGGGTAGTCGGGGTGTTGCACCAGACTCTCGGTCCATTCCTCAACATTGCCGGCCATGCCCTTGATGCCGGCGGGAGTGGCGTCGCGGAAGAAGAAATCGACCGGGGTCCAGTAGCCGTAGCCTTCGGGGCTGAAGGATGCGCCGTTCGCCGCCATGTTGGCGAGGTTGGGGCGGGGGTCGTTGCCCCAGGGGAACAGGTTGCCATTCTCGCCGCGACCGGCCTTTTCCCATTCCTCCTCGGTGGGCAACCGGTGGCCGCGCCAGCTTGCGTAGGCGTGGGCGTCCCACCAGTCGACCAGGATGATCGGGCAATTGAGGTCGATTCGTTGGCCATGGAAGAATCCACCCTGGCGGGCGGCGCTGTGGAGTTCGTCCCACTCGGGCGGGCGGTAGCTGGTCTTCGAGGGAGGCTGGGAAGGGTGGGCCACGTGGCCGAAGGAGCCCGGGGTGGATTCAATGTCCTGCAGGAAGGCGGCGTATTGGGCGATGGTGACCTCGTACTCGGAAATCCAGAATCCGCTCAGGTTGAGGGTCTCGCCATCCTGATAGATGAAGTCGCCCGGGCGCACCCGCAGCATCTGCGAGAAATCCTTCGCCTGGGGCGCGCGGGGACCGCGCGGCAGCAGGATGATGCCGACGGCCAGGGCGGCGATCAGGCCGGCGATGATGAAGCGCCGGCGCCGACGCCGGCGTTCCAGCGGTGCGACCACCAGGCCCTCGGTCTCGGTTCGCTGGTAGGCGCTGAAGTTGCGCAGCTCGTCCTGGTAGCTGGAGGTTCGGTCCAGCACTTCGTCCCAGGTCTTGAGTTCGGATCCCATGCGCTGAATCAACGACAGCACCCGGCCGCGGCTGGCGAGCGGCCGCACGGTGGCGGCAAAGCTGCCGATCTCCGCCGTCTGGTCGGGCATTTCCCCGTCGGCTTCAGCGAGGTTGTTGATGTGGGGTTGGCGGCTCTGGTCGAGGAAGATGTCGCCGGCTTGCAGCGGCCGGTGGCCGACGCCCGCGCGGTGCAGGTAACTCATGGTTTCGGCCACCGTGAGCACCAGTTGCACGAGGTTTTTCTCCGACAAGGTCTGGCCGGTCTCCACGAAGTAGGGCAGGGGCATGCCCTGCACGTGTTCGGTCGTGTAGTAAAGCGCGCCATCGGTCTCCATGGCCTCGTAGACCGGGACGACATGGGGGTGGACCAGGGCGGCCTTGGCCCGGACCGTGGCGCGGAACTCGCGGACGACATCCTGATCGGCGAGATATTCGGGCTTGAGCATTTCGAGCCGCACCTCACGGTCGACCGACCGCTGGTGGGCACGGTAGATCTCGGTGGTGTCGGTCAAACCGATGCCCTCGATCAGGGTGTAGTCACCCAGTTGGGTGTTGACCAGGCTGCTGTTGGGCAGGTCGGGCGGCAGTCCGGCCTCGATGAACTGACGCAGTTGTTCCGGCTGGTCGAGCGCCAGCGGCACGCAACCGGAGGGAATGGGGGTGGTCTTGACGGCGCCCTGGTTGGCGAGCAGCACCGCCACCCGCTGGTGCGAGTCGAGCGGGGCCGCCACGCGCAAGGTGTCCATGCTGTCGATGAACTCGCCGCCCACCAACAGCACGTCGAGCTGTTGCAGGTCCTCCAACGAGGCCAGCGCCTCACTGACCCCCGGGGACTGGTAGAGGTCGGCGTCGATCCCGTGCAACGCCTGTTGCAGGGCCTCGCAAAGCGATGGGCGCGATTCAATATGCAGAATGACCATGGGCTGAGGCGGACGTCACCGGCCATGGGACGGCGCGGTGGAATCGGGAATATTGGTGAACATTGAGGTAAAACGAAACCAATGAGCGGTCGGCCGGCGGCTGGCGTGATTGGGCGGCATGCGCTGCGAAAGGCACCGTTCACGCGCGCCCGACCGCTGGACAGGGCCGGGCGGCGGTGTCAGGGGCTGGCGGGGAACAGTGGACTGGCCGGTCCCTCGCCGGTGGCCGGCAGGTCGAGCGGTCGCTGGTCGGCCAGACTGCCAGGATCGGCAACCTGATCCTGCAGTTCATCCTGATAAAACAGCTTCACCACGTAACCGTAAAACCGCCGCTGGCCGAGTTCACGGATCTGGTCCGGCGTCAGTTGCGGGTGGAAATAGACCACCTCGAGGGTTTCGCTGTAGTCGGGTGACGACCAATCCACCGGCGAGGTGATGAACAGGTAAGTCGGCTCGTCGGCGGTGGTTTGCTCCACCCGCTGGCCGTCGACGAGGTCGTAGAAGAACACGAATACCTCGACCCCGAACGGATCGATCGAGGCCAGGGGATCGGCCTCGATGGGGATTCGGAGTACGATCTTCTCGCCCTGGGTGACAGCCGGATCGCGCAGGGCCTCGATCCGGCCGAGCTGCAGCGCGCGCGCCGGTCCGGGGCCGCGGCTGCCATCAAATCCCGGCATCGGAGTGCCGCGACTCCACATGTCCCAGACGGCGAAGTAATCGCCGGCCCCGGCGTCGCCCATGGCAAGAATCCGGTCAATGAACTCACCGGCTTTTTCCTCGAGGCCCATCTGCCGGTAGGTGAGGGCGAACTCGTGCAGGATGGCGGGGTGGTCGGGTTGCAGTCCGTCGGCAAGACGCAGGGCGGCCAGCGCGCCCATCATGTCTCCCTCGCCACGCAGGCGGATGCCGGTGTCGAGCGTCTCCAATACCGCCGGGTCGTCGATGAAGCGGCCGGGTGGCAGGACAAAGGTCGGGGGGCTGGCCGGGTCGGGTCCGCGACTGAGGCCGCTCGCTCCCCCGGCGTTGGCGTTGGTGCCCGGTGGAGGTGGCGGGGCGTAACGTCCGAGCACGCCACCGGGGCTGGCTGGTGCCTGCGCCGGGCTGAAGGCCGTGGCCTGCTGGTGACCCTGGTGACCCGCGGCAGCCTGTGGGGCGGCGCCGGTGTCGGTCGCCGGCCGTTGCAGCACCGACCAACCGATCAGGGTCACCTGCACCGCCACCAGGGTCGCGACACTCCACATGACGGCCATGAAGGTGCGGCCGGGAGCGCTGCCTGAAACTGGTGCGGTGGATGCCATCGGATGGTGCGGCCGGATGCGGCGGGTGATGAAACCCCGCGGACCGTGCGGTGCGGGCGGGGCGATGGCAAGGCTACCGGGTGCCCGCGCGGGTGTCAATCACCCAACCCGGCCTTGAAGTCCGCCGATCAACCCAGAATGTACCACAAAACATGCCAGGCATACAGTTGACAGCCGGTGCGGCGGTGGTAGGATGGTGGGATGAGCGAGCGATCCAAGTCGATGGACACGAAGGAGAACAAGAAGCTGGACCCGGTGGAGCTGGCGGGGTTGCCGACGGGGGCGTATCGGGCGGGATTCCGGACCAGGGCGGTGATTCCGGGGGTGTCGCGGGGCA